>CACFVE010000010.1 GCA_902569735.1 uncultured Pelagibacteraceae bacterium
TTTCAGAAACATTTCGATTGCACAATTCAAATACTCTGTGAATATGTTCCCATTTTACTCTATCTGCTGACATGGGGTTTTCTGGTGGTGTTGCCTTTGATTCTGGTAAAGCCAATAAGGCCGCTTCAACATCATCAGCATCGACGGGTTTCGCAATATAATCTATAGCCCCAGCTTTTACTGCTGCTACTGCAGTAGGTAAATTCCCGTATCCCGTTAACATTACTATCCTGCAGTCTTTTTTCTTCATAGACACCTCTTTAACCACATCTAGCCCATTTCCATCTTCCAGTCTTAGATCTATTATGGCAAAACTAGGAGGTTTATTTTTAACTATCTGAAGCGCTTCAGAGACAGATTTAGCCTCTTTTGGTATAAAACCCTTCTTTTCCATTGCTCTAGAGAGCCTTCCTCTCAAAGGATCGTCATCATCTAGAATAAGTAAAGACTTGTCCTCAAAATCCTCGAGATTTAGTTGCTTTGGATAATTTTTCTGACCTCTCATGTGATAGACATATAGTTATTAAGAACATTATTACAACAGGTCAAATAGTCATTTTTTTCTTTACATAAAGTTCAAAAGACCTTAAATGCGAATAAATAAGGTTTTTTTTATTAAAATTTTTTAAAAACCTTCTGTGTAAACTAACGAGGGACACATGAAATGCGAAAATTTAAAAGCGTTGACGAATTAGTTAATGAACTAAAACCAGATTACCCCGTATACTGTATACGGCCAAGATCGATAAAAAATTCCATAAAATTTTTTAATGATAATTTTTCAGGCAAAGTCCTTTACGCTGTCAAAACTAATCCTAATGAAAGAGTAATTAAAGAAATCATTTCAAGTGGGATAAAAGATTTTGATGTGGCTTCTCTAAATGAAATTAAATTAATAAAAAAAATTAAGCCAGAAGCTAATTTATATTTTATGCATACTGTTAAAAGCAAAGAAAGTATTGCATCTGCTTATTTTGATTATGGAGTTAGAAATTTTGCTTTAGATAATAAAGATGAACTTAGAAAAATTCTTGAGTCAACAAAACAAGCTAAAGATTTAAACTTATTTGTGAGAATAGCTATTTCTAATGAGCATGCTGAAATTGATTTATCAAGAAAGTTCGGAGCACTTACATCTGAAGCATTAGGTCTTGTAAGACTATGTAAAGATTATTCAAAAAGACTTGGAATAAGCTTCCATGTCGGTTCTCAATGCATGCATAAAATTTCTTATTCAAAAGGTATTCGTGAAATTGGAAATATAATTAAGAGAACTAAAATTATACCTGATGTTATAAATATCGGTGGAGGTTTTCCATCAATCTATCCTGATCTTAATCCTGAACCTCTAGCTAACTATCTAAGTGAAATAAAAAAATCTCTAAACAATTTGAAACTACCAAAACTGCCTGAAATCATTTGTGAGCCAGGAAGAGCTATTGTTGCTGAAAGTGGATCAACAATAGTTAAAGTTTTACTAAGAAAAAAAAATAAACTATATATTAATGATGGCACATACGGCTCTTTATTTGATGCTGGAGTTCCAAACTTTGTGTTACCAAGTAAGATGATTACCAATGGAAGAATTCATTCTAAAAAACTAACTGCATTTAGTTTCTTTGGGCCTACTTGTGATAGTTTGGATTATATGAAGGGACCTTTTTTATTACCAAATAATATAAAAGAAGGTGATTATATTGAATTAGGCCAACTAGGTGCGTACGGTTTAACTTTTAGAACGAAATTTAATGGTTTTTATTCAAATGAAATCTTTGAGTTGAATGATAAACCAATCATGTCTTTATACGAGGATTCAAGTAAAGTTAATTACTTGGTTGCTTAATGACAAAAAAAAATGGTCCTAATATCGGACATAATAAAAAATCGTTTCTAAATAATCCTGTAGAGCATATTGATATTACTTCCTTTGACGCTCGAAATATAATTGAGGGGATGGGTAAAATGTCATTTACCTCTAGAGATACAGCTAATGCAGCTAAAATTTACAATGAGATGTTATCTGATGAAAACTGCTCTATTTTCCTTACAATTGCAGGTTCAACTTCTGCAGGAGGGTGCATGAAACTTTATTCAGATTTAATTAAATACAACATGATTGATGCTGTGGTAGCTACTGGAGCTTCTATAATTGATATGGACTTCTTTGAAGCCTTAGGATTTAAACATTACCAAGGATCTCAATTCCAAGACGATACTGAGCTTAGAAAAAATTATATTGATAGAATTTATGACACTTATATCGATGAAGAAGAGCTTCAAGCTTGTGATCAAGCTATTTGTGATGTGGCCAACTCTATGCAGCCTAAATCTTATACGTCAAGAGAATTCATTTTAGAATTAGGGAAATTTTTAAAAAAGAACTCTAAAAAGAAAGGTTCATTAATAGAAACTGCTTTTGATAATAACGTTCCTATTTTCTGTCCTGCTTTTACAGATAGTTCTGCAGGTTTTGGACTGGTCATGCACCAAGAACAGAATCCAGATAAACATATAACAATAGACTCAATAAGAGAAATGAGAGAATTAACTGAGATTAAAATAAAATCTAAGCAGTCTGGCTTATTAATGGTAGGTGGAGGTGTCCCTAAAAATTTTGTTCAAGATACAGTTGTATGCGCAGATTTATTAGGAAAACAAGTTGATATGCACAAATATGCAATTCAAATTACCGTAGCCGATACTAGAGATGGCGCTTGTAGTAGTTCAACTTTAAAAGAAGCTAGTTCATGGGGAAAAGTAGATGTAGCTAAGGAACAAATGGTTTTTGCTGAAGCTACGAGTATCTTACCTTTAATTGCAAGTGACGCTTACCACAGACAAAATTGGAAAAATAGAAGCAAAAGAAATTTCCAAAAAATATTTAAATAAAATGGGAAAGACGAGATTAGCTTTAATACAGATGAAAATGTCATCTGAAAAAAAGAAAAACATTTCCTCCGCTATATCGAAAATCTATAAAGCCAAAAAGAAAGGTGCAGAAATTATTTGTTTACCAGAACTATTTTTAACAAATTATTTTTGTCAAACAGAAAAACATTCTAATTTTAATTTTGCAGAAAAGATTCCTGGACCAACAACTGACGTGTTTTCTTTATTAGCTAAAAAATTAAAAGTAATACTCCTTTTATCTTTATTTGAAAAAAGAACTTCAGGTATTTATCATAATACTTGTGTGATAATAGATGAGTATGGAAAAATTACAGGAAAGTATCGAAAAATGCATATACCAGATGACCCTCAGTATTATGAAAAATTTTACTTCACACCAGGTGATCTTGGTTTTAAATCTTTCAAAACTTCAAAAGGTAATTTAGGAACTTTAATTTGTTGGGATCAATGGTTTCCTGAAGCAGCTAGATTAACAGCTTTAAAAGGGGCGGAAATACTTTTTTATCCTACTGCAATAGGTTGGCATCCAAAAGAAAAGAAAAAATTTGGACAATCTCAGCTTAATTCTTGGTTATCGGTTCAGCGATCACATGCTATAGCAAATGGTGTTTACGTTGCTGCTATAAATAGAGTCGGTATAGAAAAACAAGGTTCAAAGAAATTAGAATTTTGGGGTAATAGCGTAATATTTGATCCTAGTGGAAATATTATTAAAAAAGGAAATTTAGCAGAACAAATTCTTATTTGTGATATAGATTTTAAAAAGATAGAAACTGTTAGAAGACATTGGCCGTTTTTTAGAGATAGAAGGATAGATTATTATAAAGGCATATTGAAAAATCCTAAAGATGCTTAAAGATTCAAAAGATCCAACCTATCGGATGCCCGCTGAATGGGAAAAACAAAAATCTACTTGGATAGCATGGCCACACAATCAAAGAGATTGGCCTAATAAGTTTGAATTTATACCTTTTGTTTTCTGTGAGATTATATCTAAGATTTCAAATTACCAAAAAATTAATATTCTTATAGAAAAAAAAACAAATAAAAAAAAAATAAGTTTCTTTTTAAAAAAGTATTTAATTAATATTAAAAATATAAATTTTAGAGTTTGTAAGACAAATAGAGTATGGCTTAGAGACTCTTTTCCAATCTTTGTCAAAAATAAGAATAACAAAAAATTTTTGATAGATTGGGGTTTCAATGGATGGGCAAAGTACAAGGATTTTGATTATGACAATAAAATATGCTCAAAAATTAGGAAATTCCTTGGTTTAAGTTCTGTTACTCCAACTATAAGAAATAAAAGAATAATTTTAGAAGGTGGATCTATAGACGTTAATGGTAAAGGAATTCTTTTAACAACTCGTGAGTGCCTATTAAGCAATATACAAGCCCGGAATCCTGGTCTAAAAAAACAAGAATATGAATTTATATTTAAAAAATATTTGGGCATTGAAGAGGTTGTGTGGCTTAATAAAGGTATTGCAGGAGATGACACTCATGGTCATATAGATGATATTGCAAGGTTTGTAGATGAAAAAAAAATTTTTTTAGCTTATGAAAGTAATAAAAATGATATCAATTACAAATCATTAAAAGAAAACTACAAAATAATAAAAAAATCAATTAAGACGAGAAAGGTTAAAATTATTAAAATTCCAATGCCTAAAGCAAAATATATTAATGGAATAAGAGTTCCGGCTACTTATCTTAACTTTTACATAGCAAATAAAATAGTTTTAGTTCCAATCTTTAATGATAAAAAAGATAAAATAGTAATTAAAATTTTTAAAAAACATTTCAAAAATAGAGAAATTATTCCGATAGATTGTTCTTTACTAATTTGGGGATTTGGAGCAATTCATTGTATGACTCAACAAGAGCCTAATTAATTAAGTCTTTACATTGCCAAATAATTTTTACTAAAGCTGCTTTATCATTTTTATCATTTGAAAAAGAAAGTTTAGCACCACGTCTTTCTAAGAGAGTTTTACCTAAAAATGTTCCTAACCCAGTTCCTGCATTATTATTTATTTGAGCAGATTTAGATCTAACATAAGGTTCTCCTAATATATCTATAACATCCTCAGGAAATCCTGGGCCATCATCTTTAATTAATATTTCAATATTTTTTTCGTTACTGATCAACATTATCTTAACTTTAGTTTTTGCAAATTTTACTGCGTTACCTATAAAATTTCTTAAACCATAAATTATTTCTGGTGATCTTTGAAAAGAAATCTTATTCTTATTTTGCTCTAAATGAAGAGATATTTCTTTTGAAGAGGTTTCTTTAAATGATAAAATTAGCTCACTTAATAAATCTTCTAAACTAGCTATAGAGAAAAATTCATCATCTTTTATTTGTTTTTTTGAAATCTTTTTTAAGATATCTCCACATCTTTTAGTTTGGCTAACCAACAAATCTATGTCTTTCGAATGTTCGCTATTATCTCCTAATTCTTTTTTAAGTTCCGAGGCTACTACGCTTATAGTTGCTAACGGTGTACCTAAAGAATGAGCGGCTGCAGCCGCTTGGCCACCAAGAGACTCTAATTCGTATTCTTTAGCTATCACCTGTTGTACTTTATTGATCGCATCAGACCTTCTTTTGCTTTCACCAGAAAACCTAATTCCAAAATAACATAAAAATACTAAACCAACAATAATTGCTAAAAAATATCCAATTAAATATAATTTTGGAAATGTTATAGAATAATCATGTATACCCGGTAAAGGATAATGAAAGATTGTTAATAAAAATAAAAAGACAACAGTTAAAATTCCTAATATAATAGTTGTTCCCATACTTAAAAATGTCGAAGAAACAATAGCTGGAATAATCATTAAAATCGAAAAAGGATTTGAAATTCCACCTGTCAGATATAAAAGAGCTGTCAATTGAATTAAGTCATAGATTAAAAAGAAACTTGCATTTAAGTCTTTTAAAGTAATTGACCTAATGCCAAACTGTAAGTATGAGTTGGTTAAAAAGCCAAAGAATAAGATGACATGGGCAATTAAGACTGGAAAATCTAACCTTAAATAAAAGTAGACAAGATTTATTGCTATAAACTGGCCTATTAGTGCTATCCATCTTAAAATAACTAGGGTTTTTCTATCTAAATTAAGATTTTCTCCCAGCCTAAAGAGAGTAGATAAATTCATTTTAAATTTAAATATCTAGGTTGGTAACTTCTAGAGCATTACTAGTGATAAAATCTTTTCTTGGTGCTACTTCATCACCCATAAGCACTTCGATCATCTTTTGATCCTCTCTAGATTTTTCTTTTGTTCCTTTACTATATTGAACTTTCAACATAGTTCGATTTTCTGGATTTAATGTTGTTTCCCATAACTCTTCGGGATTCATTTCGCCTAAACCTTTAAATCTCTGAATAGAAAGTTTTTCTCTTTGATCTTGCATAAATTTATTGTACTCGGCAGATCCTTTTTTGATTTTTTTGTCTGTTTTACCTGCTGTTTTAAACATATACTCTTCAAGCTCTTTTTCATCTTTTATATAAACACTCTTGTTAGACTTTGTCACTTTAAATAAAGGAGGTTGAGCTAAATAAATATGACCATTCTCAATTAACTGATTAAAAGGATAATTGTTAAAAAAAGTTAATAGTAATGTTCTGATATGAGATCCATCAACATCTGCATCAGTCATGATAACGATTTTATCATATCTTAAATTCTCAATATTAAAATCTTTTGAACCAGTTCCTAATGCATTAATCAAAGTCACTATTTCATTAGATGACATCATTTTAGATAATGCTTTTGTTGCATGATCATTTCCATTGGATTTACCGTTAACATATGTATTCAAAATTTTACCCCTTAAAGGCAATACTGCTTGAAACTCTCGAACTCTACCTTGTTTTGCTGAACCGCCAGCTGAGTCTCCTTCTACTATAAATAACTCCGTACCTTCTCTTTTTTGTATTTGGCAATCTGCAAGTTTGCCTGGTAAACCTGATAGTTCAAAAGTTCCTTTTCTTCTAACGCTATCTCTGGCCTTTCTAGCAACATCTCGTGCCATTGCAGCTTGGGTAATTTTTTCAAGCACTGTCTTGGCAATAGATGGATTCTGGTCAAACCATGTTGAAACTTTATCGTTAATTATACTTTCAACTATTAGTCTAATCTCGGAAGATACTAATTTATCTTTAGTTTGAGAAGAAAATTTAGGATCCGGCATTTTTACTGATAATACAGCTGTCAATCCTTCTTTAATATCTTCACCAGACAAAGTAATCTTATTTCTTTTATTGCTATTTCTATCGTTAGAATATTTGTTTATTACCCTAGTTAAGGCACTTCTGAAACCAAGAAGGTGAGTGCCACCATCTCTTTGAGGTATATTATTCGTAAAAGGAAGAACATCTTCAGAATATCCAGCATTCCACTCGAAGGAGCATTCCACCACTACATTATTTTTTGTGGAGGTAACATAAACAGGTTTTTTAAAGACTTCTTTTTCATTTTTATTTACCAAAATTGGTTTTTTATTATTAATATGTTTTACAAATTCTACAATTCCACCATCATATTTATGTTCAAATTCTTTTTCTTTTTTAGATGTTTGATCAAGAAGTTTTACGCATATTCCTTTATTTAAGAAAGCTAATTCTCTAATTCGTTTTTCTATTGTTGAAGCACTAAATTTTGTTGAAGAAAAAACTTCTTTTGATGGTAAAAAATTTATTCGTGTTCCTCTTTTTTTTGTTTTACCAATTTGCTTTAATGGTTTTAAAGTATTGCCATTTTTAAAAACTACCAAATATTCTTTACCATCTCTATAGATATTTAGCTCTAGTTTTTCCGATAAGGCATTTACAACAGAAACACCTACGCCATGAAGACCTCCTGATACTTTGTACGAATCATGGTCAAATTTTCCACCAGCATGAAGTTGGGTCATAATAACTTCGGCTGCAGAGATTTTTTCGCTTTTGTGAGTATCTACTGGTATACCTCTACCATCATCTTCTACGGTAATAGTATTATCTTTATTCATTGTAACAGTAATATTTTTACAATGACCCGCTAGAGCTTCGTCAATAGCATTATCTATAACTTCGAAGACCATATGATGTAGGCCCGATCCATCGTCGGTATCTCCTATATACATTCCTGGTCTTTTTCTTACTGCGTCTAAGCCTTTTAGAACTTTTATCGAGTCCGCACCATAAGATTGATTGGAATTTAATGCAGAATTTTTTGACATTGTTATAATTTAGATGCTCATTTATAGCATTTTTTTAAGTTAATAGAAAACGACTGCATAAGCTTATTGCTTAGAATGATTGTTTCCCAATGCTTTTAGCTTAAAATAAAAAAAAATTTGTAAATTTAACTAAAATTAGATTTTCATAGGCATTATTACATAATAACTATTTTTATCAGAGGCATCTATGATCAAAACTGGCGAAACTGAGTCTTTGAAATTCATTTTTAAGTTTTTATCTTCAATCTCTGAAGCAATATCAATTAAATATTTTGAATTAAAACTAATATTAAGGTTTTCAGAATTAAAATTTGCTTTTATTATTTCATTTCCCTCACCAGAGCTGGCACTATTTACAGAAAGTTGAACATTCTCTTTGTTAATAATTAGTTTTACTCCTTCTTTTCTGTCTAAAGAGACACTTGTCACCCTCTCTATAGAATTTATAAAATCTTTTGAAGGCACAGTTAAAGATTTTTCATTATTTGCAGGTACAACTTTTTTATAATCAGGAAATTTGCCATCAATAACTTTTGAAATCAGCTTCATATTTCCTAAAGTGAATTTAACTTTATTTTCACTTGTTTGCATAGAAAGCTTTTCATTGGACTCCGCTAATAAAGAGCAAAGTTGAAAGACAGTTTTTCTAGGTAATATTAAAGAGGAAAAATTATCTGCATTTTCAATTTCTAAACTGCTAGATGACAATCTATGGCTATCGGTAGCTACTCCTGTTAAAAAATTTCTACCATGCCCTTCCGTTAAATGTAAAAATATACCGTTTAAATAATGTCTTGTATCATCATTAGAAATAGCAATTTTGGTTTTGTTTAATAGTTTTAAAAATCTACTATTATTTAGTAAAATTTCCTGTCCCTCAAATTCATCAGCAAATGTAGGGAAATTATCAGTTGGCAGACAAAGAAGATTAAAGTCAGAATTATCACTTTTTAAACTTAGTTTGTTTTCTGTTTTAAGATCAAAATTTAATTCTGAATCAGAGGATATTTTTCTTAGAATATCATATAGAATAGCTGCTGAAGTTGTAGTGCTTCCCTCAGTTAAGATCTTTACTTCTTTTATTTCATCATAAAAAACTATATCTAAATCGGTAGCAACTATTGATAGCTTATTATCTTTTAACTGTAACAAAACATTAGAAAGAATTGGAAGGGTATTTTTTTTTTCTACTACACCCTGAACAAAGTTTAAAGATTTTAATAAGATATCTCTTTTAACAATAAACTGCATTTTTATTATTATTCTTGTAAAAGACTTTTTATTTGATTTATATTTTTCTTCATTTCATCATCTTGCTCTGATAATCTAGTTATAGTTTTGACCGCATGTATCACAGTGGTGTGATCCCTATTCGCAAATCTTCTTCCAATTTCAGGGAGAGACCTAGTTGTCATTTTTTTTGCTAAGTACATTGCAAGTTGTCTAGGTCTAGCTAAAGGCCTAGAACGTCTTTGAGATAACATATCGTTTAAGGGAATATTAAAATAGTTGGATACAACATTTTGTATTTTATCTACTGTTATAACTCTGATTTGATTAAATATATCTTTCAATATATTTTTACAGTCATTGATAGTTAGTTCCTTATTATGCACTCTACTAAATGCTATTACTCGATTTAAAATACCAATTAGCTCTCGAATATTAGTTTTACTTTCATTTGCTATATAATTAATTACATCCTCACTTAAATTAATATTCTCTTTAAATTGACTTTCCATTTCAATAATTTTTTTCTTAATAATTTTAACTTTTAATTCGAGATCTGGAACATCGATATCTACAACCAATCCTCCCGCTAGCCTTGATTTAATTCTTTCCTGCACTCTATCTAACTTCATGGGCGCTCTATCTGCTGATATAATTATTTGAGAACCTTTATCAATTAAGCTATTAAAGGTGTGAAAAAATTCTTCCTGTAAACTTTCTTTCCCTCGTATAAATTGGATATCATCAATAATAAAAACTGATGATTTTCTGAAGAAATCTTTAAAATTGACCATATCATTTTTTTTTATAGATTTAATAAAATGATACATAAATCGTTCAGCTGAAATAAACATAACATTATTTTCAGATTGAAGCTGTAGACCAATAGCGTTAAGCAAGTGAGTTTTGCCTAAACCTACTCCTCCACAAATATACAAAGGATTGTATCTAGATATATGTTCACATATTTTTTTTGAGTAAGATAAAGCAATATCATTACTTTTGCCTTGAACAAAATTTTCAAAATTTAAATTGGGATTTAATCTGTTGTAATTTAAAATTGAGTCCTGGATAGCCGTTACTTTATTAATTTCATCTGTTTTAGTTATTAAATCTGAATTATTTTTATTATCCTCTATGATCTTAAACTCAATTCTATTTAAACTAAGCTTAAAACTTTTTACTTGCTCTAAAATCTTATCTAAGTATCTAGAAACTATCCAATCTCTAAAAAATCTTGTGGGAACACTAAGAATTAAATAATCATTATATTCTTTTACTAAAGAAATTTTTTGTAACCAGCTTGTATAAATTTCACTTCCGAATGTTCTTTTGAATGCACCTTGTATCTCATTCCAATCTAAAGTTCTTTCTTCTTCAGAAAGATAAACATTTTGTTTCTTTATGTTGTTTTTGTCCATGTAATTATTTTCTTGAAAGATTCCTTTAAACGCTGTTTTGAAAAATTTTGCAAGTATCTGTAGGTTGTAATGAAAAAAAAACTTTATTTGGTTGTAGTACTAACGTATTGATAGAAAAAAAATTATAAAAATTACAACTTGAAAAAGAAACTATATTTAGTTTTTATTAAACTAAATCTTGCTTAATAAAAAAAACTATCAACTAAAAATTGTTAATTTTTTTATTAAATCTTCTTAGAAGTTTTTGAAATCTTTCTTGCAGCAGTTCGTTTGCTGACTACACCAGATTTAGCAACCTGCATTAGAATTGATTGAAATTTTGAAAAATATTTCTTAGCTTTTTCTTTATTTTTTGATTTAATTAGCAAATCCATCTGTTTAATAGCATTTTTATATTTACTTTTTCTTATTCTATTAACTTGGGTTTGTTTTTTGACCCTTCTAACCCTTCTAATTGCTGATTTTGTATTAGGCATATTTTTTAAACTGTATATATGCCAGTATTATCAGGGTCAACTTTATTATTTTCAACTTCAGGTAATTCTGGCATATAATTTAATTATGAAAAGCAGTATCCAGAATAAATCAAAACTAGTCAATTCTGTATTCTCTAGAGTTTACAAAAAATATGACTTAATGAATGACGTCATGTCTCTTGGAATTCATCGAATTTGGAAAAATAAATTAATCGATTGGATGAATCCTCAACTAGAAGAGAGTCTTATAGATGTTGCTTCGGGTTCAGGTGATGTAGCTAAGCTTTTTTCTAAAAAAAATAATAATTCAGCTAAAATTTCATGTGTTGAGCCAAATGATGAAATGTTTCGTATGGGTAAATACAATCTAGAAAAATTTAAAAATATCAAATGGTATAAAGCAAGTGCAGAAAAGCTACCATTTAAAAATGATGCTTATAATTTCTACTCAATAAGTTATGGCCTAAGAAATGTTTCTGATATTAATATGTCTTTAAAGGAAGCATTTAGAGTTTTAAAACCTGGAGGTCGTTTCATGTGTCTAGAATTTTCTAAGGTTGATAATGAAATAATTAATCTTTTTTATCAGCAATACTCAAAAGTTATTCCTTTTATTGGAAAATATATTATAGGATCATCCAAACCTTATGATTATCTTATCAAAAGTATTAATGAATTTTATACTCAAAATGAATTAGTTAATTTAATTAAAAAAAATGGATTTTCTAATGTAGAATATAGAAATCTTTCAAATGGTATTTCTGCTATACATTCTGGATGGAAAATCTAAATGTTTAGAAGAATTTTTCAATTAATTAAAATTGCAAGAAAATTATCTACATCTGGTGCAATAGATACAATTCACCAAATTTATAATTTGCCCTTAATGATAAATCTTTTTTTTAATCTTATTTCTATTGGATCTCAAAAAAAAATATTAAACAACCAAAAACAACCTGGGGAAAAACTTTGTATAGCTCTCGAAGGAATGGGCACTACTTTTATTAAACTTGGACAATTTCTTGCAACAAGACCAGATATTATTGGTGAAGAACTAGCAAAAAATTTGGAAAAATTACAAGATAGACTTCCTGCATTTGATACCAATGAGGCTAAAAAGATTATTAGAAAAGAAGTTGGGGATAATCAGTATAAAAATATTTTGGAACTTAGCGAACCAATTGCAGCAGCCTCTATTGCTCAAGTTCATATAGCAAAAATTAAATATGCTAACGAAAATAAAGAAGTAGCAATTAAAATTTTAAGACCAAACATAGAGAAGTTATTTAATGAAGAGTTAGATGCTTTAATGTTGTTTGCGTATGTGGTTGAAAATTTATTTTCAAAAGCAAAAAGACTTAAATTAGTTGAAGTTGTTCATTTACTGCGAGAGATTACAAATATCGAAATGGACTTAAGATTTGAGGCGGCAGCTGCAAATGAATTATATGAAAACACAAAAAACGATAAAGGCTTTAATGTGCCTGAAATCTACTGGAATTATACCACTAAAAAGATCCTAACCTTAGACAAAGTAGATGGAATATCAATTCGAGAGCATGAAAAGCTTAAAGACCTGGGAATTGATTTAAAGATCTTAGCAGAAAACTTAATACAACATTTTTTAAAACAAGCAGTCAGAGATGGTTTTTTTCATGGAGATATGCATCAAGGAAATTTATTTGTTGATAATCAAGGAAATATCGTACCTGTAGATTTTGGAATAATGGGTAGACTAGACAAAAATAATAGAAAATTTTTAGCAGAAATTTTATACGGTTTTATTCAAAGAGATTATGTAAAAGTAGCAGAAGTCCATTTTAAAGCTGGCCTTGTCCCCCAAGATGCTTCTAAAGAAGAATTTGCTCAAGCGTTAAGATCTGTTGGAGAACCAATCTTCGGTCAATCTATTAAAGATATATCGGGAGGAAATTTATTGGCCCAACTTTTTGAAATAACTGAAAAATTTAATATGCCCACACAAACTCCCTTGCTTATCTTACAAAAAACTATGGTTGTTGTAGAAGGTGTTGCAAGAAAACTGTATCCAGAAACTAATATATGGGAAGTTTCTAGGCCAGTTTTAGAAGATTGGTTAAAAAATATTAAAAGTCCAAAGTCTACTTTAGATACAGCCATCAATACCTCTGCAGAGATTATAAAAAGAATACCTGATTTTCCAGATTTGATGGATAAGGCCAATTATGCTCTTCAATTAATGGCGGAAGGGAAATTAAATATAGGGCCAATAAGTAGCAAAAATCTAGAGATTGAACAAATGAAGTTAAAAAATCTTAGAAACAATTTGATAATTGGTTTTTTTGGTATTGTAATTTTAAGTCTATTAGTATTTTAATTGCATAATGTCATTAAAAAATAAAAAAATTTTAATAGTCATTGGAGGTGGGATATCTGCCTATAAAGCTCTTGATCTTATAAGATTATTAAAAAAAAATAACATAGATATAAAAACTATTCTTACTAAAAGTGGTAAGGAATTTGTTACACCTCTCTCAATTACAACATTGACAAAAAATAAAACGTTTGAAGATATTTTTGATAAAGATACACAAGCTGAAATTGATCATATAGCTTTATCCAGGTGGGCAGATTTAATTATCGTTTTACCTACAACTGCAAACTTTATGACAAAATTAAGTATTGGCAAGGCTGAAGATTTGCCTACAACTGTATTACTGGCTTCTAACAAAGATATTCTTTTGGTTCCAGCTATGAACGTTAGAATGTGGCTTCATAAAGCAACTCAACGAAATTTAAAAATTTTACAAGATTATGGTTACCTTTTTATTGGTCCAGAAAAAGGTGAAATGGCTTGTGGTGAGTATGGAGAAGGAAAGATGTCTAGTCCAAGACAAATTTATTCTTACCTAAAAAATTATTTTAATCAAAAGAATTTAGTGAAAAATAAAAATTTCAAAGCTTTAGTTACAACTGGACCAACTAGAGAATATTTAGATCCTGTGAGATATATTTCCAACGAATCAAGTGGCAAACAAGGATATGAAGTAGCTCTAGCATTAAAAAGATTGGGTATTAAAACTAAACTAATCGTAGGACCATCTAATTTTATTCACTCAAAAGATTTAAAAATCAAAAAAATAATTACTGCAAAGGAAATGATGAATGAGGTTAAAAAATCTTTACCTGTAGATATAGCTGTTTGTGCGGCTGCAGTTTCTGACTTTAAACCAATAAATAAAAATAAAAATAAAATTAAAAAAAACAACTCAAATATAAATAATATAATTTTAGAAAAAAACCCTGATATTTTAGATTTTTTAAGTAAAAATAATAAAGCTAGACCCAAAATAGTAGTTGGTTTTTCTGCTGAAACAGAAAATGTTATTCAAAACTCGAAAGCAAAAATTAAAGAAAAATATTGCGACTTAATTGTAGCTAATGATGTTTCTAGAAAAGAATCTGGATTTAATTCAGATTATAATAAAGTTTCTATAATTGATAAAAAAGGTAAAATTAAATCTATTCCAAAAAATAAAAAAAGTTATATTGCTAATATAATTGCTAAAATTATATTAGATAAACTTTTAATGAATGACAAAAATATTAATTAAGAGACTGTCCAAGGAAGTTTCTTTACCCAAATACGAAACAAATGGATCTTCAGGTATGGATTTAGCCGCAAATATAAACGCTAATATTAATATCGATCCAGGCAAAACTGCAATTATTCCAACGGGTTTTTCATTATCTATTCCTAAAGGATTTGAAGTACAGATCAGACCAAGATCTGGATTAGCAGCTAAAAAAAAGATAAGTGTTTTAAATACACCGGGCACAATTGATGCTGATTATAGAGGTGAAATCAAAGTAATATTAATCAATCTTGGTCAGGAATCATTTACTGTAGAAAAAGGACTTCGAATCGCTCAAATGGTTGTATGTCCTATAGTTCAAGCTCAACTAAAAGAAGTTGATGATTTAAACGAAACTGAACGAGGTAAAGGTGGTTTTGGATCTACAGGAACTAAATAATTCTGGAAATGAAAATTAACTTAGGACAATTTAGGCGATTCGAAAAACAAATAATCTTAAAAAATATTGGTTTAGCAGGACAAAAGAGAATATTTGCTGCAAATGTTTTAATTATTGGTCTAGGAGGTTTGGGGTGCCCTTTGCTAACTTATTTGGTGTCCTCTGGGGTTGGTAAAATCGGCATTGTAGATTTTGATAAAGTTGAAATTTCTAATTTAAATAGACAAACATTATTTAATCCTGGCGATGTAGGTAAATTTAAAGTTGATCAGGCCAAAAAGGCTATTAACAAAATAAATAAAAAAATAAAAATTATTTCATTTAAAAAAAAAATAACATTCAAAAATATAAAGAAAATTTTAAGTAGTTTTGATATTATATGTGATGGTACAGACAATTATAACTCCAGATATTTAATAAATGATTATTGCGTAAAAAATAAAAAAATACTAATCTCGTCAGCTATAAGTAAATTTGATGGTCAACTCATGAAATTCGATTTTAAGAAAAAAGGACCTTGTTATAGATGTTTTATGCCAAGTCCACCCGATAATGAAAATAATTGCCAAACAGAAGGAATATTTTCTCCACTTGCCGGTATTATGGGTTCTTTGCAAGCAAATGAAGTTTTAAAATGCATATTGAATACAAAAAATGATTTGGCAAGTCGTATAGTTATATTTGACTCCTTGAATACTGAATTCAGAAAATCAAAAATAGCTATAAACCCAAAGTGTATTAATAAATGTTAAGAATAATTATAATTATTTTTAGCGTTTTGTTTTTCGAAAGTTTAAGCTTTTCTCAAGATGAATATTTTTTAACTTTACGCTATGATAAAGTTCATCTTAGACAAGGTCCATCTCGAGAGTATCCAATAAAAATTTTATATAAAAAGAAATTTTTGCCTGTTTTAATTCAAGATAAATCTGATAATTTTAGAAAAATTAGAGATCATGAAAATAATTCTGGCTGGATACATGTATCTCAACTTTCAAAGAAAAAAGCTGCCATAGTAATTGATGAACAATTAATAATGTTCAAAAACCCTACAATCTACTCGAAACCTATAGCCGTACTTAAAAAAGGACGTCTTGCAAAAATTATTAAATGCAAAGAAATTTGGTGCAAGGCTAAGTCTGATAAATATAAAGGGTGGATAAAAAAAGGTAGTTTGTGGGGCCTGCTTTAACTTTTAACTTTTGATGCCCAAAATTTGTCTAACAAAAAGTACCAAACGGCATTAGCTAATGGTTCCACTATAGCGTCTGTAAGAGCAATCCTAAAAGAAACATCTGCTACCAACATTAAAACAATGATTGCTATTGCAAAGTGACCAATAGTATAGATTATTGTTCTAAGTATTGATCCTTTATTAGATTTATAAATATTTTTTGCAGTTGAAAAAATGCCTTGAGTTAATTCTGTCATCTATTTATATCCCTTCTAGGATCTTTAATTTTTTTCACTTTATCTAAAATTCCAGATATTTTTGCAGTTATATATACAGTATAAACAATTGCAAAACCTAAAGCCATTGTTGATAGGACAGTGTATATTGCAGATAAAATCTTCTCTTCAAACCAATTTTCGACTCCAGAGTTAGAATGATATAAAATATTCCAAAAAAATACGAAACTAATCTCGTATATTATTATTAATTTTAACATTTCATTATATTGAAAATTATTTGATTATTATCTGTCAGCATTCATTATTTTTGTCCAGACCTCAACAAAATCTTTAATAAATTTTTCCTGATTATCATCTTGAGCATATACTTCAGCGTACGATCTAAGAATTGAATTCGACCCAAAAACTAAGTCTACTCTGGTTCCTGTAAATTTAGTTTTTTTAGATTTTCTATCTATAATTTCATAAAGATTTTTATCTAAAGGTTTCCAAATAAACTTCATATCAGTTAAATTGACAAAGAAATCATTTGTCAAAACCCCTGGCTTATTAGTAAATACTCCATGTTTTGAATTACCATGATTTGTATCTAAAACTCTCATTCCTCCAATTAGTACTGTCATTTCTTTTGCTGATAGGTTCATTAAAGAAGCTCTATCCAACATCATTTCCTCTGGATCAACTGCATACTCCTCTTTTACCCAGTTTCTGAAAGCATCATGTAAAGGTTCTAAAACTTTAAAAGAATCAATATCTGTTTGGTCTTGAGTGGCGTCTCCTCTACCAGGTGTAAAAGGTACTTTTATTTTAAAACCAGCTTTTCTAATAGCTTTTTCTAAGCCGACATTTCCTGCAAGCACAACAATATCTGCTACGCTTGCTTTTACTTTTTTAGCAACTTTTTCTAATTTTCCAATAACTTTGCTTAGTCTAGCTGGCTCATTAGCTTCCCATTTTTTTTGCGGCAATAAACGTATTCTTGCTCCATTCGCTCCACCTCTCTTATCTGTTCTTCTATAGGTTCTTGCACTATCCCAAGATGTGCTAATTAAATCTGAATTTTTTAAACCTGTAGCTTCTATTAATTTTTTAGCTTTAGTAACATTAAAACCTTTTTTTCCTTGAGGTACTGGATCTTGCCAAATTAAATCTTCTTTAGGTGCATCAGGCCCAATATAACTCTTTCTTGCCCCCATATCTCTGTGCGTTAACTTAAACCATGCTCTTGTAAAAGAATCTGCCATGTACTTATGATCTTTTCTAAACTTTTCTGAAATTTTTCTATAGCTTGGATCCATTTTCATAGCCATATCAGCATCCGTCATAATAGGATTTCGTTTGATTGATGGATCAGCCAAATCAACAGGTTTATCAGCTTCTTTCATATTTATTGGTTCCCATTGATTAGCTCCTGCAGGGCTTTTTTTGAGTTCCCATTCATAGTCTAATAAAAGTTTTAAATAAGTGTCATCCCATTTATTTGGATGAGTTGTCCAAGCTCCTTGTATACCGCTAGTTACTTGATTGACTCCTAAACCGCCTCCACCTTTTCGGTTCCATCCAAATCCTTGTTCATGAATTTGTCCAGCTTCAGGCTCTGGTCCTAATAAAGAAGCATCGCCATTACCATGAGCTCTTCCTACTGAATGACCTCCAACCGTCAATGCACATGTTTCTTCATCGTTCATAGCCATTCTACCAAATGTCTCTCTTACATCGTGAGCAGTTCTTAAAGGATCTGGCTTACCATCAACACCCTCAGGATTTACATAAATTAGTCCCATAACAACTGCAGCTAAAGGATTGGCTAATGATTTACGATTTCCATTATTTGAATATCTTTTATCTTGGAGCCATTCTTTTTCTGAACCCCAGTAAACATCTTTCTCAGGATGCCATATATCTTCTCTTCCAAAAGAGAAACCGTACATCTTTAATCCCATAGACTCGTAAGCCATATTCCCTGCTAATATCATTAGGTCGGCCCAACTTATTTTATTTCCATACTTTTTTTTAATTGGCCAAAGTAGTCTTCTAGCTTTATCTAAGTTAGTATTATCTGGCCAAGAGTTAAGAGGAGCAAATCTATGATTGCCTGTTCCGCTTCCTCCTCGACCATCAGCAATTCTGTAAGTGCCGGCAGAGTGCCAAGCCATTCTTATAAATAGACCTCCATAGTGACCTAGGTCAGCTGGCCACCACTCTTGACTATCGGTCATTAATTTTAGTAAATCTTTTTTAATACCTTTGAAATTTAATTTTTTTACCTCTTTTTTATAATCAAACTTTTTATCCATTGGATTAGTTTTAGTGTCATGTTGATGCAAAATATCCAAGTTTAAATTTTTCGGCCACCAATGTGTAGGTGTAGTTTGTGCTGTCATACTGCCATGCATAACAGGACACTTCCCGGAACCATTTTTTTTATATTCAACACTCATAATTTTTTGTGTAAGAAAGTAACTATTCTAGTTTATAATTATTCTAAACTAGTAAGTCAATATGAAATTATTTTTTTTGTAAGCTGATTACAACCTCTAAATCTTTAATTTTTTTTCCTTTAGGTGGATTTGGAATTTTCTTTAAAACAACTTCCTGATAATCAATATCAGTGAGTTTTTTTTTATCAGGATCATAAAAATGATGGTGCGACTTTATGTTCGTATCATAATAACTTTTGCTAGTATTTGTCAAAATTTCTCTTATATGCCCAGCTTTTTTAAATGCTTCAACAGTATTATAAATTGTTGCTAAAGAAATCCTTTTCTGCATTTTTTTGTTAACTGTTTTATTTAATGATTCAGCTGTAAAATGAAAAGTTTCTTTTCTATCAAACAATTTTTTAGCTATTAAGATTCTTTGTTTTGTTGGCCTAAGGTTAGAAGATCTTAATTTATTTATAATTTCTTTTTTTTGTTGCATAAACTATAGCTTTTTAGAAGTATTTAAAATTTATATAATTATTTATATAAAATTGTATATAAATCAAGTAAAAACTATTAACTAAATCTATGCAAAAGAATAATTTTAATTACGATGAATTAATTGCTTGTGGCAATGGGGAATTATTTGGCGAAGGTAATGCCAAGCTTCCTTTACCTCCGATGTTGATGTTTGACAGAATTACTGAAATTAAAAAAGATGTAGGTGAGTTTAAAAAAGGTTTTATTAAAGCAGAACTAGATATAAAAGATAATTTATGGTTTTTTGATTGTCATTTTAAAAACGATCCAGTTATGCCAGGTTGTTTGGGACTGGATGCGATGTGGCAATTAGTTGGTTTTTATTTAGGATGGATAGGTGAACCTGGAAAAGGAAGAGCTTTAGGGGTAAATACTGTAAAATTTACAGGAGAGGTGCTAAAAAAAGCCAAAATGGCAACTTATGAAATAAATATGAAAAGAGTCTTAAAAAAAGAAGGTGCTGTAGTTGGTCTTGCTAATGGTATATTGAGTGCTGATGAAAAGGTAATTTATACTGCCGAAAATTTAAAAGTAGGTTTATTTAAGTCATGAAAAGAGTTGTAATAACAGGTATTGGAATTGTTTCTTGTCTTGGAAATAATCAAGAAGAAGTTTATCAATCTCTTCTGAACTCAAAATCAGGAATATCTTTTTCTGAAGAATACAAAGAACATAATTTAAAGAGTCATGTACACGGAAAACCTAATATTAAAATTCAAGATCATGTTGATAGAAAAACAATAAGATTTATGGGATCTGGGTCAGCATATAATTATATTGCTATGAAGGAGGCAGTTAAAGACTCTGGATTAGAGGAAAAAGAAATAAGTAATATTTCTACTGGCATTGTTATGGGTTCAGGTGGTCCTTCAATAGAAAATGTGATCCTAGCTGCAGATAAGACTAGAGCAAAAACTCCAAAATTAATGGGTCCATTTATTGTACCAAGAACGATGGCAAGTACAGCGTCAGCAACTTTGGCTGTTCCTTTTAAAATTAAAGGAGTTAATTATACGATGAGTTCTGCTTGTGCTACAAGTGGACACTGTATAGGAAATTCTGTTGAACTAATACAATCTGGTAAACAGAAAATTATGTTTGCCGGTGGAAGTGAAGAGCTGCATTGGGCGATGACTGCAATGTTTGATGCTATGACAGCTTTATCCTCAAAATATAATGATACTCCTGAAAAAGCTTCAAGAGCATATGATAAGACTAGGGATGGATTTGTTATTGCTGGAGGTGGTGGAGTTTTAGTGCTTGAGGAATACGAACATGCAAAAGCTAGAGGTGCAAAAATTTATGCCGAGATTACTGGTTATGGAGCAACATCAGATGGATATGATATGGTAGCACCCTCTGGAGAAGGAGCTGTTAGATGTATGCAAATTGCATTAAAAACATCTAGGAATAAAATGGATTATATTAACACTCATGGTACGTCCACTCCAGTTGGAGATATTACAGAATTAAAAGCTATAGCGGAAACATTTAAGGAAAAAATTCCAAAAATAAGTTCAACAAAATCTTTATCCGGACATCCTTTGGGAGCTGCATCAGTACATGAAGCTATCTATAGTTTAATAATGATGAAAAATAATTTTATAGCTGGGTCTGCGAACATTAATGAAATGGATGAAGAAGCAAAAAAATTTCCAATAATTAGTAAAACTGAAAAAGAAGTAAGTTTAAACGCAGTTATGTCTAATAGTTTTGGATTTGGCGGAACAAATGCAACATTAATTTTTGAAAAGGTATAAATGAGTTTAGCTAAAGGTAAAAAAGGACTAATTATGGGAGTTGCCAATGAAAGATCAATCGCTTGGGGTATATCACAAAAACTTGCTGAAGCTGGAGCTGAATTAGCATTTACCTATCTTGGAGATGCATTAAAAAAAAGAGTTGTTCCATTAGCTAAATCCCTAAATTCTGAATTTACACTGAGTTGCAACGTAGAAAATAAAGAGGAAATTGTTAAACTTTTTGAAGATATAAAGGCAAAGTGGGGGCAAATTGATTTTGTTGTTCATGCAGTAGCTTTCTCTGATAAAGCAGAATTATCAGGAGAATATTTAAATACTACAAGAGAAAACTTTTTAAAGAGCATGTTAGTATCATGTTTTTCTTTTACTGAAGTTGCAAAAGAAGCTGAAAAAATAATGAAAAAAGGCGGAAGCATGCTAACTTTAACTTACGAGTCTACTAAAGCTATTCCAAACTATAACGTGATGGGTGTTTGTAAATCTGCCCTAGAAGCGAGTGTAAAATATTTAGCTAGAGATCTTGGTTCAAAAGGAATTAGAGTAAATGCTATAAGTGCTGGGCCAATTAAAACACTTGCAGCTTCAGCTATAGGAGATGCAAAATTTCTATATAAGTGGAATGAAAATCATTCTTTTTTAAAAAGAAATGTAGATATTAATGATGTAGGAAATTCTGCTTTATACCTTTTAAGTGATCTAGCAGCTGGTGTAACGGGAGAAATTCATTACGTAGATGCAGGTTATAATAAGGTAGGTATGCCTGATCCTAAAAATATTTCTTAGCCTGCAAAAAATGCATGTCTGGATTAGAATCATTGCAATTATCAAATAAAACAAAAATTTATTAAACTATTAAAGAAAAGAGATAAATGAAAAAATTTAATTTAAAAGTAAAAGAAAAACTTGGAAATTTTTTTGATTGGATTAAAGGAGCTGAGTTAATCGAGCTTCATACATGTGATGTTCACGAGGATCCAGTAAGACCAGAACTTGACGTAAAATTTAGGACTGAATATGGAAGAAAAATTTATGGTGTAAGATATAAAAATGAAATTTGTGCAATTATGTGTTTTGGTTTTACAAATGATATTCCAAAAACTGTTGAAGAATTAGATTTAATGACTAAAGATGCTCATTTACAAAGCACACTAAGAGATCGAAACGTTGGAAAAATAGCAATTGCCTATACGGTTTGGTCTAAAAAAAAAGGTGGAGGAAAATTAATAGTTAAAGAAGTATTTAAAAAAATTAAACAATCCCATCATTTAAATAGACTAGTAACTTTATCTCCACTTACTAAAATGGCTAGAAATTTTCATTTACGCAATGGTGCTTTTGAACTTCAAGTAAATGAAAAAACACAAAATTTTGAATATAAAATGTAAAATTCTAAGCTACTGCTTGTTTTATAGATAATTTAACTTTGCCTCTATCAAAGCCAACAACTTTTACGGATACTTCATCACCTTCTTTTACAACATCACCCACTTTAGCAACTCTTTTGGGAGCTAGCTCTGAAATGTGAACCAAACCATCTTGTTTTCCTAAAAAATTTACAAAAGCTCCGAATTCCATTATTTTTACTACTTTTCCTTTATAAATTTTTCCCATTTCAGGTTTAGCTATTAAATTTTTAATAAATTCTATTGCCTTGTTTCTTGACTCTTCATCAGGTGCAGCAACAGTAACTTCGCCCGTATCTTTTACGTCTACTTTTGCGCCTGAAGTCTCAACTATTTCTCTAATAGTCGCTCCACCTTTTCCTATAACTGTAGCAATATCTTTTTTATCAACTTTAATGGTCTCCATTTTAGGAGTGTGTTTGGAGAATTCTTTTCTAGATGATTTGATAGCCTTATTCATTTCTCCTAAAATATGTTCTCTTCCCGCTTTGGCTTGGTCCAAAGCTTTTTCCATAATTTCAAATGTAATGCCAGTAATTTTAATATCCATTTGAAGAGATGTAATACCATCTTTTGTTCCAGCCACTTTAAAATCCATATCACCTAAGTGATCTTCATCTCCTAAAATATCTGATAAAACAGAAAATTTATCTCCTTCTTTAATTAAACCCATTGCTATACCTGCTACTGGTTCCTTGATAGGTACACCTGCATCCATCAAAGATAAAGATGTTCCACAAACCGTTGCCATAGAAGATGATCCATTTGACTCTGTAATTTCAGAAACAACTCTTAAAGTATAAGGAAAGTCCTCTTTTTTTGGTAAGGATGAGTTAATAGCTCTCCAAGCTAATTTTCCATGACCAATTTCTCTTCTACCAGTTCCTATTCTTCCACACTCACCTACTGAAAAAGGAGGAAAATTATAATGAAGCATAAAATTTGATCTTTGCATACCATCTAAACTCTCTAACCTTTGTTCATCATCTGACATACCTAAAGTAGTAACTACCAAAGCTTGGGTTTCGCCTCTTGTGAATAAAGCTGATCCATGTGCTCTTGGTAATACTCCTACTTCACATTTAATTTGCCTCACATCTGCTAAACCCCTACCATCAATTCTCTTTTTATCTTTTAGAATTGCTGTTCTTACAATATCTTTCTCGAGTGACTTTAATTGTGCCATAGCTTGGTTTTCTGTGACATTTTCATCTTCTGCAAACATTTCTTTACATTTAGCATCTATCTCTGAAATAGCAGTCGATCTTTTCTTTTTATCGATTTCCTTAAAAGCTTTTCTCAAACCTGTTTCAAAAGAATTAACAATTTTCTTTTTAACTTCCGAATGATCTATCTCTTCGATTTCCCATTTAGGTTTTCCTGCCTTTTGAGCTAAACTCTCAATTGCTTTAATAATTGAAATAAAATTTTCATGTCCAAATTTAACTGCATCTAACATTACTTTTTCAGTTAATCCTGACGTCTCCGACTCAACCATTAAAACTGCATCTTTTGTCCCTGCAACAACTAAATCTAATTCTGAGTCTTGTAATTCTTTAGGCGATGGATTTAATAAATATTTTCCATCTTTGTATCCAACTCTACTTGCAGCAATTGGACCTTGAAATGGAAGTCCTGATATAGCTAATGCTGCAGATGAAGCTATTATTGATAAAATATCTGGCTGGTTCTCTCCATCGTAAGATAGCACTGTAGGTAATAGTTGGACCTCATTCATAAAAGTTGAAGGAAATAATGGTCTAATTGGTCTATCAATCAATCTAGAAATTAAAGTTTCAGCCTCAGTTGGTCTAGCTTCTCTTTTAAAATATCCTCCGGGTATTTTTCCCGCAGCATAATATTTTTCTTGATAGTTTACAGATAATGGAAAATAATCTTGTCCTTCTTTTAAATTTTTAGCACCTACTGCGGTTGCTATTACCATTGTTTCACCACAAGTAGCAATAATCGCTCCATCAGCTTGCCTCGCAATTTTTCCTGTTTCTAAAGTTATTGTTTTTCCATTTATTTTAATTTCTTCTTTATGTACCTTGAACATTATTTCCTTAAATTTAATTGTTTTATTACTTTTTGATATGAAACTGAGTTTTTCTTTTTAAGATAAACTAAAAGTTTTTTTCTTTTATTTACCGATTTTGCTAAACCAACTGAAGAATGTTTGTCTTTTTTTGCTCCTTTAAAATGTTCTGAAAGTTTAGAAATTTTATCTGTTAATAAACCAATCTGTATTTCTGTAGAACCAACATCTTTATCGTGGATTGCTAATGATTTAATTATATCTTTTTTTTTCTGTGTCATTTACTTTTATTTTTCTTATAATTTTTTCAATCTTTTCAGCATATTCAAATGAGTTATCTTCAACAAATGTAAGTTTAGGAAGAAACTTAATATCTAGCCTTTTAGACAGGGCTTTTCTAACAAGATGAGAGTATTCCGTCAAGGCTCTAACTGTTTCTTTCAAATCTACACCGCCCAAAGGTATTACATAAACTCTAGCTGTTTTTAAGTCAGGGGTCATTCTTACCTCTGTTACAGTAATGAGTTTAGAATTAATTAAAGGAATTTTAGCTTCATTCCTGATAAATAACTCACCTAAGTTTTGTTTAACTAGCTCTCCAACTCTTAATTGTCTTTGGCTAAAAGTTTTTTGTGATGCTTGATTACCCATTATATTGACCTTTGTATTTCTTCTGCGTGATATGACTCGATTACATCTTTTTCTTTAAAATCAATAAAATCTTTGATACTGATCCCACACTCTAGTCCTGTACCAACTTCTTTAACTTGATTTTTTTCTCTATAAATACTTTGAATTTCTCCACTGTATACAACAACACCATCTCTGATAATTCTTGCTTTAGACTTACTTTTAATCTCTCCATTAATAACTTTTGATCCCGCAATTTTACCCGCATTAGATACTTTAAATATTTTTTGAATCTCAGCCGAGCCTAAAACTGTTTCTTTTACATCTGGCTCTAATAAACCTGACAAAGACTTTTCTACGTGCTCCAGAGCTTCATAAATTATGTTGAAATATTTTATATCAATCTTTTGATCTTCTGCTAATTTTTTAGCTTCTCTGTTGGGTTTAACATTAAAACCAATCAATATCGCATTAGATGCTTTAGCTAATGAAACATCAGTTTCATTTATCATTCCAATATCAGATAAAATTATTTTTGGTTCAACCTCATCATGTTTGATCTTATTAATTGCCATTTTTAATGCTTCACTAGATCCTTGAACGTCTGATTTAATAATTATGTTTAATTCATCTTTGACTTTGGCAGAGTCAAAAAGGGTTGCTTTATCTTTAGCTAGAACTTTGTTTTGGACAAAATTATTTTTTTTATATTCTGCCATTTCTTTAGCTTCATTCTCGTTTTTTGTAACCAAAAATTCTGCTCCCGCGAAAGCCGAACTATTCATTCCAAGTATTTCAACTGGCATAGAAGGCAATGCCTCATTAAGATTTTTACCTTCATAATTTATCATCGCTCTAATCTTTCCCCAGGTATCTCCGCAAATAAAATAGTCTCCTCTTTTTAATTTTCCATTGCTTATTAAAACTGTTGATACCGGCCCTTTGCCTTTGTCTATTTTAGACTCAATAACAACACCTTTAGCTTGTCCAGAAAATGAGGCTTTTAAATCTAAAATCTCTGATTGTAATAAAATACTTTCTTTAAGTTTGTCTAAATTAATTTTTTTTAATGCTGATACTTCTACAAACAAAGTATCTCCACTTAGATCTTCAGCAATTAACTCATATTGCATCATCTCATTTTTAATTTTACTGATATTTTTTTCTGGTAAATCACATTTATTTATTGCAACTATTATAGGAACTTTTGCAGCTTTGGCATGTTTAATAGCTTCAACTGTTTGAGGTTTAATACCGTCATCAGCCGCAACTACTAAAACTACAATATCAGTAATTTTTGACCCTCTAGCACGCATCTCGGTAAAAGCTGCATGACCAGGTGTATCTATAAAAGTAATAATCTTATTATTTTCTGTTGCAACTTGATAGGCCCCTATATGTTGAGTAATTCCACCATGTTCTCCTGAAACAACATTTGTGTCTCTTAAAGAATCTAGTAAAGAAGTTTTTCCATGATCAACATGACCCATAATTGTAACTACTGGTGGTCTAATTTGTATGTCTCCTTCTAATTTTTCCTTAACTTTATTTGTTTCTAAGGTTGGTTGATCACCTAATATTGGCTTGTGTCCAAATTCTTTAACAATGTATTCTGCAGTGTCTTTATCAATATTATGATTAATAGTTGCTATCACCTTCATATTTAGCAAGAACTTAATAATGTCACTAGATTTCTCGGCCATTCGATTTGAAAGTTCTTGTATGGTAATTTGTTCTGGTATTTTTACATCTCTAATTACTTTTTTAAATTCTTTCTTTTCTTCATTCTCTGGTTTGTTTTTTTTCTCTTTTAATCTAGCTCTTTTAACTGAAGCAAGACTTCTTTGTTTAATCTCGATTTCTTCTACATTTAAAGCTCTGGAAACGGTTAGTTTAAAATCTCTCTTATCTATTGGATTTTTTAATTTTAATTTACTTTTTCCAGTTGGTTTTTCAGTTTTTTTTATAAAAGCTTTAGTGGCTTGTTGCTCTATAAATTTTCTAGCAAAATTTTTCTTTTTTATATCTCTTGTATCTATATTGGGATTATTTAGTTTACCAAAAGATTGATTGCTTCTATTTATATTTTTGTTAAATTTAAAAGGCTTTTTCTTTTCTACTGAGAAAGATTTTTTTCCATCTGCACTTATAGAGCTCGTATCAATTTTTTTTTTTAAATTTGATGAAATAGTAAGTGTCTTTTTTTTATCTTTTTTTTCCATAACATTATTTGTATACAATCTCTCTAGCTGACATAATTAATTGATCAGCTTCTTTTCTAGATAAAGAAAACTCCTCCAAATATCCTTCGATTCTGATTTTTTTTCCTTTAACTTCGTCAAAACCACCAATTAATTCATCGGAAGATAAATCAGCAAATTCGTTCAATTTTTTTATGTTTTTTTGACCTAAAATTACTAACATTCCTTGAGTTATGCCCTTTAAACCTATTAATGACTCTTCAACACCTAGCTCTTTTAATTTTTGAGCAACTTCCTCTTTTTCTTTAATCAATGTTTCTTTTGATCTATCTATTAATTCTTTAGCTGTCTCTTCATCAATTGCATCTATTTTTGAAATATCTTCTGATGTTGATTGAGCAATATCTTCGATACTTGTAAAGCCTTCTGAGACCAAAAGCTGTCCTAATGTCTCATCAACTTCTAAATTTTTAATTAATGTTTCTGTTCTATCCTTAAATTCAGCCTGTCTTCTTTCTGAGTCTTCTTTGTCAGTTAAAATATCAATTTCATAATTTGTTAACTTAGATGCTAATCTTACATTCTGACCTCTTCTCCCAATTGCCTTACTTAAATTCTCTTCAGTTAAAATAATATCTATTCTTTTGTTATCTTGGTCTATTAAAACTTTTTGTATTTCTGCTGGTGAGAGAGATTCAGAAATTAAAGTTGGCAAATCTTCTGTCCATTTTATTATATCAATTTTCTCACCATGTAATTCATTGACTATTGTTTGTACTCTGCTTCCTCTCATTCCTACACATGCTCCTACCGGATCAATAGAAGCATCTTGAGAATGTACACAAATTTTAGCTCTACTACCTGGATCTCTCGCTACCGCTTTAATTTCTATAGTCCCTTCATAAATTTCTGGAACTTCTTGAAAAAATAATCTAGCTAAAAATTGAGGGTGTGCTCTTGATAAAAATATTTGATGACCTTTAAGTTCTTTTTTAACCTCATAACAGTAAGCTTTTACTCTATCGCCGTTTTTTAAAATTTCTCTAGGGATAAGTTCATCTTTTTTAATAACTCCTTCAGCCTTACCTAAATCTACGATGACATTTC
Source organism: uncultured Pelagibacteraceae bacterium (assembly GCA_902569735.1). Classification (GTDB taxonomy): domain Bacteria; phylum Pseudomonadota; class Alphaproteobacteria; order Pelagibacterales; family Pelagibacteraceae; genus Pelagilacustribacter. The sequence continues at coordinate 28,812 of CACFVE010000010.1, forward strand.
CATATTCTAATCGCTTAATGATACCGCTAAGGATTTGACCTTGTTTGTCTATAAAATCTTCATATTGCCTATTTTTTTCTGCTTCACGTACCCTTGCGCTAATAACTTGTTTGGCACTTTGTGCGGCGATTCTTCCAAAGTCAATTTGGGGTAATTCCTCATAAATTTTATCTCCAATTTTTAAATCATTATTTTTGGAATCAATCTTTTTTGCGTCTTCTAAATTAATTTCCTTTGAAGGATCTTCAACATTTTCTACTATATCTAAAACTTTGTGAATTTTAATATCACCACTTTCTCTATCAATTAATACTTCAATAGTATTATCATTTCCAAACTTAGTTAAAGCAGCTTTTTGAATTGCACTTTCCATCGAGCCAATTACAAGTTCCTTATCAATTGATTTCTCGTTTGCAACCGCGTCTACAATTCTTAAAAGTTCTAGTTTATCTAATCCTCTATTTAACATGTTTTAATGCTCCTAAAAAAAAATGGGCTTAAGCCCATTTTGAATTTAACCAATAATATTCTTTCTTATATTAATGAAAATTGTGGTTTTTTCAAGATTACAATTTAAATAAATCTGACTTATCTGTTTTTTCCCAAGTAAATTCACCACTATTTGTTGGTTTTCTTCCAAAATGTCCATAAGCAGAAGTAATCTCATATATAGGATTGTTTAATTTTAACATTTCTCTTATTCCTCTTGGAGATAAATTAAAATTTTGGTCAATAATTTCTTTAACTTTACTTACTTTATTTTCATCGCCCTCAGCAAGCTTTATAAAAATAGATAAAGGTTTTGAAACTCCTATGGCGTAGGCAAGTTGTATCAAACATTTTTCAGAGATTCCTGCAGATACAATGTTTTTAGATAAGTATCTTGCTGCATAAGCAGCTGATCTATCTACTTTAGTGGGATCTTTGCCAGAAAAAGCTCCTCCTCCATGAGGGGCTGCTCCTCCATAAGTATCAACAATTATTTTTCTTCCTGTTAAACCACTATCTCCATCGGGACCACCAATTATAAATTGCCCTGTGGGATTGATATAAATTTCTTTTGAATCTAGATCTTTAACATATTTTTCTGGTATAGACTTTTTAATATATGGAAGAACTAATTCTTTAACTTGCTCTTGATTTAAATCTTTTGAATGTTGAGTGGATATTACTACTGAGGTAACTTTTTGTGGTTTGTTATCTTGATAGAGCATAGTAACTTGGCTTTTAGAGTCTGGTTCTATTCCTTTTAAGTCTCCTTTCTTTCTATCTTCTGCCATTAATCTTAAAATTTTATGAGAAAAATGAATTGGGGCAGGCATTAAATCATCTGTTTCCTTACAAGCATAACCAAACATAATACCTTGATCTCCTGCACCTTCGTCTTTATTATCTTTAGAATCAACTCCCATTGCTATATCTGCTGACTGTTCGTGCAAAAATGTTTCGATATTGGCTGTCTTCCAACTAAATCCTTTTTGGTCATAACCAATATCTTTTATACAGTCTCTAACTTTTTTTATAATTTCTTCCTTTTCAATTTTTGGACCTCTAATCTCTCCAGCTAATACCACTTTATTAGTTGTAGTAAGAGTTTCACAGGCTACACGGGAGAAAGGATCACGAGATAGATAGGAGTCTACTACCATATCGGAAATTCTATCGCAGACTTTATCTGGATGACCTTCAGATACAGACTCGCTTGTAAATAGATATTTATTATTTTCCATCAGTTTCTATTTTTTAAAATTAAATAGATAAATAGATATGTAAATAAAAGAACAAAAAATATCAAATCATTTTTGTTTTTAAAATTATTGTTTATTAATGGTACATCTAATTCTATATTTCCCGTCTCATATGGTTCTAATCTTTTTATCGTTTGCCCATTATTGTCTATAAAAGCGCTAACACCTTTATTTGCAGATCTAGCTAAATAACTGTTATTTTCTATGGATCTAAAAATTGATTTAGCGAAGTGTTGGTACGGTCCTATGGAATTACCGAACCATGCATCTTCAGAAATATTTACAATCATATTTGTTTTTTTATCTGAAAACTGTGTAAACTTAGGAAAAATTAATTCATAACATATTAAAGGAAGAAGATTTAAGTCATTAAATATGAAATTTTTTTGTTCTTTTCCTTTTGAAAAAGATCCATAACCATAAGTGATCTTTTTTAATCCTAATTTTTGAAAAAAATTATCGAAAGGAATAAACTCTCCAAAAGGAACAAGTTTTTTTTTATCGTATTTATATAATATCTCAAGATTATTGTTGGATACTATAAGACTATTATAGAAGAAATTGGAAGAAGGGTCTTCAGTATTTATTCCAAAAATTAACAGGTGTTTTTTTGAAAAACTTTTGCTAAAAGTGCTTGAATATTTTTTTAAGTCTTCAAAATAAATTCCAGCAAATATTCCTTCCGGCCAAATAAAAATAGTTTCTTTATTTGGATCAGGTTCACTGTATCGTACAATTTTTTGAATTGTTTCTTTAATTTCCTTATCACTATGAATATATCTCATATCAAAATTAGGTGCTACTACCTTTACATTTATATCCTTTTTAATATCTCTTGTTGTTTCTTGACTGTTATTAATCTTATAAGATCCAAAAATATAAAATGAAAAAAATATTAATAGAAAAATTGAAAAAATTAAGTATTTATATTTGTGTTTAAAAAATAATAATGCCGGAGAACAAAAAAAAGCTATCGAGACTGAATTAAAAGCATAAAGTCCGATGGGATTTAAAACCTGGATTACTTCAACAAACCATGACCACGAATAAGACCACAAATTCCAGGGAAAACCTGATAAAATATTTCCTCTTAAATAATCCATGAGAGAAAAAACTAAACAAAATAAAAAAAAAGAAGAATAGTTGTTTTTTATAAAAGGTCCTGAAAACAAAGATGCAAAACCAAAAAAAAGTCCTAGAGATAAAGGGATTAATATTATCGAAAAAGGTATTAAAATTTTTAAATTTTCATCAAATGTAAGTGAATAGGAAATCCAATATGTTCCAGAAAGAAAGAAACCTACTCCAAAAAAATACCCTACAAAAAAAAGATTTTTTAAATAAGGTTTTTTTCGATATTTGTTTTTTGAACGTTTATTAATGTTGCTTAATATTAAAAAAAAAATTGGAATTATTAAGAAGTTGATTAAGGTAATATTAAAAGGCTGAAAAGATAAAACAGATAGTAATCCAAGAAAAAAAGGTATGACAAAAACTAATAATGTTCTGTTATTAAGTACTTGATTGAGCATTTTATTCAATTAAATAAGAAAATTTATTTTCTAGTTTTTGCATTTGTAAATATTTTGTATCTGATTTGTGGTCATATCCTAATAGATGTAACAAACCATGAATCCACAGTTTATTTAATTCCTTTTTAAATTTGACTTTATTGTTTTTGTTTCTCACTTGACTTAAATTAATAATAATGTCTCCTAAGTAAACTTCTTTTTCTTTTCTAATTTTAGTGTTTAACTGCTTTTTTTCATAAAAAGGAAAAGACAATACATCGGTAGATTTATTTTTTTTTCTAAATTTTTTATTTAATTTTTTTATTTCTTTTGCTCCTGATAGAAGTAAAGAACATATTAAAGTATTTCTTTTATATAGTTTGTTTTTTTTATTAAGTAGATCTATTTTTTTATCAATAAAACTATTTGGATTTTTAAGATACTTTTTCCAACTAATGTTATTTAAAATTACATTAACTTTTATCATCAGTGCTTTTTTTCTGATAAGCCCGAATAATCTTTGAAACTAAAGGATGTCTCACCACGTCAGTATGATCAAATTCTATAATTTTAATCTCTTTTAAATTTTTTAGAATGTCTCTAGATTTTATGAGACCAGATTGATATTTGTTAATTAAATCTATTTGTGATGGATCCCCATTAACAACTAATTTAGAATTTTCTCCAATTCTAGTTAAAAACATTTTAATTTGTGTTTCTGTTGCATTTTGAGCTTCATCTAATATTGCAAAACAATTTTTTAAAGTTCTTCCCCTCATAAATGCAAGAGGTGCAATTTCAATTTCTCCATTTTCAATTCTTTTGTCTATTTTATCTGCACCAAATAATTCGTATAGTGCATCATAAAGAGGTCTTAGATAAGGATCGACTTTCTCTTTCATATCTCCAGGTAAAAAACCTAATTTTTCCCCTGCTTCAACCGCAGGTCTTGATAGGATCACTCTTTCAATCTTTTTTTCCATTAATAAAGTTACAGCTACAGAGACTGCTAAAAAACTTTTTCCAGTTCCTGCAGGTCCTAATGACATCACAATATCATTTTCTTTAAGTGCTTTTATGTAATCAGATTGTTTTTCAGATCTAGCTATAACTGATTTTCTTGGAGTCTTAATTAACTGCTTAAATGATTTCACATTTGATTCTTCTGGTTTCATATCTTTTTTAACTGATAGCATTATATCGCTTTTTTCAATAAGATTAGTCAAAAGATATTTGCTAACTAAAAATTTAATTGCCTCAGAAAAATCTTTTAAATTGGCCTTTTTTCCTTTGCATGTAATAGAGTTTCCTCTAAAAAAGATAACTGTATTAGTTAACCTCTCTAATTCTTTTAAATTTTGATCAAACTCGCCAACAATTGACATTAATATTGTATTGTTAGCTATCTGAATATTAATTGTTTCTGAGTCAATTTTTCTAATAATTAAATTTTGATCTAATTTACTTATCTCTGACATAATTTTATGCTGCGTATACCTTTTTAGTATCTTCTAAATTAACTTCGCCAAATAAAGTATTTTGATTGCAACTATTAATTTTTACGCTTCTAATCTTACCAATTAAATTTTCATTGCTATTAACAATTACTGAATTGAAATATTCATCTCTACCAAAATACCGGTTTGAGTTTTTGGCATTATTTTCAAATAATACATTGGCATTTGAATTAACAAGTTCTTTTCTATATTTTTTTTTAATTTCAGTAGCAGATAGCTGAAAAATCCTCAATCTTTCTCTAGCAATTTTATCATCTATTTTTTTTAAATTTGCAGCTGGTGTTCCTGGTCGCGCGCTAAAAATAAATGAATATGAATTAATAAATTTCACTTTTTCCATTAAAGAGACAGTTTTTTTAAAATCATCTTTAGTTTCTCCAGGATAAGCAATTATAAAATCACTAGAAAATTTTATAGAAGGTTTCTTCTCTTTAAGTGTTTTAATTATTTTTAGGTATTCTTCAATGGTATGGTTTCTATTCATATTTCGTAAAATCTTTGTTGATCCACTTTGAACAGGTAAATGCAAAAGTGGCATTAATTTTTTACATTCCACATGAGCTTGCACTAAGTCTTCCGTAAAATCCTTTGGATGAGAAGTGGTGTATCTTATTCTTTCTAAACTTTTAATTTGACTAAGAGAATACAATAAATCAGAAAGTCTTTGATTTTTAGATTTATAAGCACTCACATTTTGTCCCAATAAAACTATTTCCTTTGATCCATTGTCAACAAGTTGTTTAGCTTCCGATAAAATCTCAGATGATGATCTAGAATATTCTGGCCCTCTGGTATACGGAACTACACAAAATTTACAAAATTTATCGCATCCTTCTTGAATTGTTAAAAAAGAAGAAATTTTATTATTAGTATTTTTGACCACATTAAGCTGATCAAATTTTTTTATTACTTCAAATTCAGTTGAATTAACTTTTGTATTTTTAGTTTCTATATCTATAATTATTTTATTTATTTCATGATAAGATTGTGGACCAACTACTGCGTTTATATATTTTTCTTTTTTTAACAGCACCTCACCTTCGGCTTGCGCTACACAACCAACAATTAAAACAATTGGTTTTTTTTTATTTCTAAACTCTTTCTTAACTCTACCTACTTCGTGATAAACTTTATCTGTGGCTTTTTCTCTTATATGACAAGTGTTAAGAATATAGCAGTCAGCCTCATTGATGTTTTTAGTTGAAATATAATTAATTTTTTTTGATAGATCTAAAATACGTTTACTATCGTATTCATTCATTTGACAACCCAAAGTTTTGATAAATATTTTTTTTGACAATTTATTTTTTAATTTTTGAACCGTATAATTCTAATTTATGATCTACAAGCTTATAGCCTAATTTTTTTGCTACTTCTTCTTGAAGCTTTTCTATATCTTTATCAACAAATTCTACTATCTCTCCACTATTAATATCTATGAGATGATCGTGGTGTTCATCAGGAGACTGTTCGTATCTAGCTTTACCACCCTTAAAATCATGTTTTTCAACAATACCCGACTCTTCAAATAATTTTACTGTTCTATATACTGTTGCAATGCTAATTTTATTATCTATCTCACTAACTCTCTTGTGCAATTCATCAACATCTGGATGATCTTTTGAACCATACTTTTCTTTAGAGTCCGACATTACTTGAGCTATGATCTTTCTTTGATCGGTAAGTCTAACACCTTTTAATTTACATTTTTCTTCTATAACATTCATTATTTTATTAACTTAACTTAAATATAATGGTTTTATCAATTTTTTTTCTATTAAATTTTTACTAATTAAAACTTCAATATTTTCAAGGTTAAATTGAGGTAAATCTGAATTTTTAAATCCGAACAACTTAACATTGTTTGATATTTCGATTCCTTTTGCCACAGATAAAGCCACTCTTATCGTTGAAAAGCTACCTGGGCCATTATTAACGATTATTG
>CACFVE010000011.1 GCA_902569735.1 uncultured Pelagibacteraceae bacterium
AATCCTAAAAATTACATAGATACTAAGAATATTAAGAAATCTAATATAGACAGATCTATTAGTGATTTTATAGCTGGAATGACTGATAGATATGCAATAAATCTATACAACAAATCAAAATGAATATATTTGAAGAATATATAAAACAGATTAATTCTTTAATACTTAAAAAACAGCAATTTCTTAAATTGAATAATTTAAATAACTTTAAAGGAATCGTTGTAGAAAGCCCTCCACCTGAGTTTAATTGTGATTTATCTTGCAATGCTGCTCTTGTATTAGCAAAATTCAATAAGACCAACCCAAAAGAATTAGCTGATAAAATTAAAAAACTAATTTTGAATGATTTAAATGATTTTGATAAAATAGAAATCGCTGGACCTGGTTTCTTAAATTTAAAATTATCTAACAATTCTTTGATTACAAATATTAACAAAATATTGGAGAATGAAGAAACTTATGGAAAGAAGCAATGTAGTAATACTTATAACATAGAATTTGTATCAGCTAACCCTACCGGACCAATGCATGTGGGTCATTGTAGAGGAGCAGTTTATGGAGATGTTTTAGCTAATTTGCTAAAATTTAATGGGAACAAAGTTACAAAAGAATACTATATCAATGACTATGGAAACCAAATTAAAAATTTTGCTAAGTCAGTTTTTTTAAGAATAAGAGAAATTAAATACAATGAAAAATTTATTACCAAAGAAGATCTTTATCCAGGCGAATATATAATTGAAATAAGTAAAAAAATTATTAAATCGAATAAAAAAGAAAAATTCGACAAATTTGATGAGTCTATTGAATTAATTAAAAAAGAGTCATTAAGTCATTCTATGGATTTAATTAAACTAGACTTAAAAAAATTAGGCATTGAACATGATAATTTTTTTTCAGAAACAAAGCTGATTTCAAATAAATTAGTAGATAAGGCTGTTAATCATTTAAAAAAAAATAATTATGTTCAAGAAGGGTATTTAGAGCCTCCAAAAGGAGAGAAAGATAAAACTTGGAAAAAAACCAAAAGATTAATTTTTAAATCTACTTTATTTGGTGATGATACTGATCGAGCAATGCAAAAAGATGATGGCTCTTGGACATATTTTGCCAATGATGTTGGTTACCATATGGATAAAGTAAATAGAAATTTTGAATATTTAATAAATGTTTTAGGAGCTGATCACACGGGATATACAAAGAGAATAACGGCTGCAGTAAAAGCTCTTTCTGAGAATAAAGTCAAACTAAATTGCAAGGTATGCCAATTAGTTAAATTATATAAAAATGGAAAACCATTTAAAATGTCGAAAAGGGCTGGAGAATTTATTTCAGTACAAGATTTACTAAAAGAAGTAGATAAAGACTCTATAAGATTTATGATGCTAAATAGAAGTAATGATGTTGAACTTGATTTTGACTTCGATAAGGTTTTGGAAAAAAGTAAAGACAATCCAGTTTTTTATGTACAATATTCTTTTGCAAGGATTAGTTCTTTATTTAGAACACTTAATAAAGATCTAAAAGATAAAATAGATCTAGATAAAAAGTCATTTTCATTAAATGAAAATGAAATAAAAATTTTAAGAAAGATATTTGAATGGCCAAAAATTATAGAAACTGCTTCTTCTAAATATGAGCCACATAAAATACCATACTATCTTTATGAACTTGCAACTTTGTTTCACTCTTATTGGAGCAAAGGAAATGAAGATCTTAATTTTAAGTTTATTGAAAATGGAAAAATAAAAAGAACAGAGACCCTCGCGATTATTGTACTTGTAGCTATAGTAATACAAAGAGGTATGAATATTTTAGGAGTTTCACTTCCTGATAAAATGTAATGTTTAAAATTATTAATCTATTAATACTAATTATCATCTTTTTATTTTTTTATATTATTTTTAATTATTATTCTTCTAATAAAAATATTAAAAATATAAATTTAAAGAGATTAAATATCGAAGAAATTTTGAAAGACAAAACTTCAAATTTAATAGTTTTAGATAATGATACTAACAATGTCATTGAATTTAATTCTTCATTTTCTGAAGAAATTAAAGATAATGAACAAAGAAACTTTTGGAATTTATTGAAAATTAAATGAGAAAAAAAGCAATTATAATTAGTATAAAAGGGTATTATTTATCTTTAAAAGAACAAGCATTGATAACTAATGAAAAACCCTGGGGGCTAATCCTTTTTAAAAGAAATATTAAATCTTTATCTCAAGTAAAAAATTTAATTAAAAAGATAAGAAAATGCAGCAAAGATCCTAAATTTCCAGTCCTCATTGATGAAGAAGGGGAAACGGTATCACGATTAGGTAAAATCATTAATCATAATTTTTCACAAAAGTTATTTGGTGATATTTATCAATATAATCCTAAAATAGCTTTAACTATATATAAAAATTATATTGATCACCTAACCAGTCTATTAAAAAAAATTGGTATAAATGTAAACACAGTGCCTGTGTTAGATGTGATAAGAAAAACAACAAATAAAATAATTGGAACAAGAAGTTTTTCCGATAATCCTCTTACAGTTAAAAAATTAGGTGAAGTATGTGTTAAACAATATAAAAAAAATAAAATAGGATCGGTAATTAAACATATTCCAGGCCATGGTTGTTCTACAATTGATAGTCATTATAAGACGCCAAAGGTAAAAATTAATTATAGAAATTTGTGCAAAATTGATTTTTATCCTTTTAAATCAAATTCGTCTCAATTTGCTATGACCGCTCATATTCTATATTCGGTTATTGATAAGAAAAATGTTGCAACTTTTTCAAAAAAAGTAATCTCTCAAATAATAAGAAAAAAAATCGGATTTAAAGGAATTTTAATTTCAGATGATATCTCTATGAAAGCTTTAAAATACAATTTAGTAGAAAATGCTAAAAAATCGCTTATCGCAGGTTGCAATATTGTTTTATATTGTGCTGGAAATTATAAAGATTCTTATAAATTGATCAAAGAAGTTCCATTTATAGACAAATTCACAAGTAAAAAAACATCAGAATTTTATAAATTTTTAAGATAAAATTGCTTAATGGAATCAAACGATTTAAATCAGATATCTGTCAATATACCAAACTATAGCGGACCTTTGGAGGTTTTACTTGAATTGGCTAAAACTCAAAAAGTTGACTTAGCTGAGATTTCTATAACTGAATTAGCAGACCAATTTTTAGATTTTATCAAAAAAAATGAAAATTTAAATTTAGAAACAGCCTCAGAACATTTGTTGATGGCTACCTGGTTAGCTTATTTAAAATCTAAATTGTTATTACCAGAAGATGAAAGTGATGATTTTAAAGCTTTTGAAGTAGCTGAAAAACTTAAACTACAATTGAAAAAATTAGAATTAATTAGAATTCTTTCTGACCAAATGTTAAAAAAAAAAAGATTAGGAGTTCATATTTTTACAAGGGGAATGAAGGGTGGTATCAGGTCGATAAACACTCCAATTTATGATGTTTCTCTATACGAATTATTAAAAACTTATTCAAATCTTCAAATGCAAAAGTCATTTCAAACAATAAATATTCCTAAATTACCTGTTCTTACAACTGAAGAAGCAATTAAACAGATTAAGAATAATTTTAGTCAATTAACTGAATGGAAAGATATTAATGAGTTAATCCCGCAATTTTATTTTAATAAAAAAATGAAAAATACTGGTATAGCGGGAATATTTGCTGCAAGTTTAGAATTAACTAAGGAAGGCTTAATTAAAATTTTACAAAAAAAGATGTTTGAAAAAATATTGGTAAAAAAAGTTTCTAATCAATGAAAAATAAAAATAAAAATAAAAATAAAAACAATATAATTACTTTTCCATCAAATGTATCAAAAATAGAACGTCAAGTTGAAGCGATTCTATTTTCAGCTTCTGAACCTTTGGATATTGAAACTATTGAAGAAAGAGTTAAATCAAATTCAGATATTACCAAGATTTTAGAAAAAATTCAGAATACTTATAAAAATAGAGGGATAAACTTAGTATGTATAAGAGGTAGATGGTCCTTTAGAACTGCAGAAGACTTGTCGAAATTAATGTCTCTTCAAAAATCGACACAAAGAAAATTATCTAAAGCCACAATTGAGACTTTATCAATTATTGTTTATCATCAACCTGTTACAAGGTCTGAAATAGAAGAAATTCGAGGAGTGTCTTTTGCATCAAATACTTTAGAAATATTACTAGAGCTTGATTGGGTAAGACCAGCCGGTAGAAAAGACTTGCCTGGCAAACCAATTCAATATGCGACTACAGAAAATTTTTTAAATCATTTTAATATTCAAAAATTATCTGATTTACCAACTGTTGATGAGTTAGGTTCCGCAGGCTTAATTGATACTTCAAGTATTGACAAATCTATCTTTGGGACAGGAAAGTTTTTTAAAGAGCAGTCAATAAATGAAAAACAGAATATTTATGAAGATATTGAAGAAGCAATTAAGAAATCTCCTGAAACAGATAAATAAAGATATTTATTTAATTAAATTTATTGTATATAATCATTAATTATGGGAATTAGTTTTTGGCAGATAGCTATAGTAGTTGTGATCGTGGTTTTGCTTTTTGGAAGAGGCAAAATTTCAAGCTTAATGGGAGATGTTGCTAAAGGCATTAAAAGTTTCAAGAAGGGTATGTCTGATGACGCTTCTTCAAATAATGATGATAAGAAGAATAATTCAGACAATTCAGACTCCGAAAATAAATAATCAAAATGCCTCAAATTGGTTGGTTAGAGATTTTAGCAGTAGTTGTGATTGCTATTCTAGTTTTAGGTCCTAAAGAATTTCCTATAGCTTTAAAAAAGATAGGCTCTTTTATAGGAAAATTGAAAAATACTTTCAGTAGTTTTCAAAGAGAAATATCCTCTGCAACTAGTGAAATAGATTTTGAAAAAGATATTAATCAAAAAAAAGATTTAAAAAAAAAAGATAAGCTAGATGACTAATCCAAATTCTTTTACTAGTCATTTTATAGAACTTAGATCAAGACTTTTAACATCAGTAATATTTATTTTTATTATTTTTGTTATTTCATATATTTTTGCTGAACAAATTTATAATTTTTTAGTAGAACCGTATGCTAATGCAGTTGAAAATAGCGAAACACCCAGACGACTTATTTTTACTGCTTTACATGAAACCTTTATTACTTACTTAAAAGTAGCTTTTTTTGCTGCATTTTTCTTAGGAAGTCCAGTTTTATTAATTCAAATTTATAAATTTATTGCACCTGGATTATATAAAAATGAAAAAAAAGCTCTTTTACCATATTTAATATTTACTCCAATTCTTTTTTTATTTGGAGGTCTATTAGTTTATTATCTTATAATGCCGCTAGCTATTAAATTTTTCTTGTCTTTTGAGTCTATTGGATCAAATACAAGTTTACCAATTCAACTAGAAGCAAAAGTAAATGAATATTTGTCTTTGATTATGAGATTAATTTTTGCATTTGGAATAAGTTTTCAACTTCCAATACTTCTAAATTTATTAGCTAAAATAGGAGTAGTTAATTCTAATTATCTCAAAAAAACCAGAAGATACGTAGTAGTTATTATTTTTACTATCGCTGCTATATTAACACCTCCAGATCCTATTACACAAATTGGTCTAGCTATACCTTTATTATTACTTTATGAATTGTCTATATTAACAGTGAAGTTTACTGAAAAAAAAGATAAAGAAGTTGAAGATGCATAATCTTAAAGATCTAAGACAAAATTTAGAAATATTTAGAAAGAAATTTAAAGATAGAAATTTAAATTTTAATACTGAAGAATTTATCAAGGCTGATAAAATTAACAGAGAATTGATTAATAAAAAAGAATTATTAGAACAAGAAAAAAAACAATTGTCTAAATCAAAAGAAAAATCTAATTTTGAAAAATCTAAGAAAATTTCAGAAGAAATAAATAAAATTTTATTAGAACAAAAAAAATCTCAAAAAAAAATAGATAAAATTCTTTCTAATCTTCCTAATATTGCGAATGAAGATGTTCCTATTGGCAAAGATGAAAAAGAAAATAAGTTAATCAAAAAAGTTGGAAAAGCTAAAAATTTTAATTTTAAGATAAAATCTCATATTGATATTGGTTTAAAAAATAAGAATATCGATTTTGATACATCTATTAAATTGTCTGGATCGAGATTTGTTGTTCTCAGAGATAAATTCGCTTTACTCGAGAGAGCATTAATTAACTTTATGCTAGATACCCATGTAAATGAGTTTCAATATACTGAGATTTCACCGCCATTAATTGTTAATGAAGAAGTAATGTTTGGTACTGGTCAACTACCCAAGTTTGAAGAAGATCAATTTGAGATAAAATTTGATAATTCTGAAGATAGAAAGTTTTTAATACCAACTGCTGAAGTTGTACTTACTAATTTAGTTAGAAAATCTATTTTAAAGGCTGATGAACTTCCTCAGCGGTTTGTTGCAGCTACTCCATGTTTTAGAAAAGAGGCAGGCAGTTATGGAAAAGACACTAAAGGAATGATGAGGCAACACCAATTTTATAAAGTTGAACTAGTGAGTATAGTTGAACCAAAAAATTGTAAACTAGAATTAGAAAGAATGCTTAATTGTGCAGAAGAAATTTTAAAAAAATTAGAAATTCCTTACCAAGTAGTTCTTTTATCGTCAGGAGATATGGGATTTAGCGCCGAAAAAACTTTTGATATTGAAGTTTGGATCCCTTCAGAAAATAAATATAGAGAAATTTCGAGCTGCTCATCTTGTGGAACATTTCAAGCTAGAAGGATGGGAGCAAAATATAAGTCACCAAACAGCAATGATTACCTTGGAACTTTAAACGGATCAGGTTTAGCAGTCGGAAGACTAATTATTGCTTTATTAGAAAATAATCAAAATGAAGATGGGTCAATTACCATTCCAACTATACTAAAAAAATATATGAATAATTTAGATAAAATTTGATTATTATTCTCTTGTTTAACTAACTCTTTTATTATAATTATCCTTTAATGAGCGGCCAAGGAATAGCACAATTCATACCTCTGATTTTAATATTTGTAATTTTTTACTTTTTTTTAATCAGACCACAACAAAAAAGAGTTAAAGATCATAAAGCTATGGTTGCGTCTTTAAAAAGAGGGGATGAGATAATAACATCGGGCGGAATTATAGGTACTATTGATAGAATTATGGAAGATGATCGTATAGAGGTTGTCATTGGAGAAAATACAAAAGTTCAAATTATAAGATCGACGATAACAAGTTTACTTAAAAAAGAAGAAATTAAAAAATAATTCTTTTTCGTGTTAAATTTTTCTAAAATAAATATTATTATAATTTATTTCATTTTTTTATTAATTTCTTTTTTTTCTATATTAAATTTTCAGAATCAAAATCAACCATTCATTGATAAAAAAGTTAATCTAGGTTTAGATTTACAAGGTGGTTCATACCTTCTTTTAGAAATTAATTCAGATCCATTAATTAAAGAAAAAATTCAGTCAAAGGTAATTCCTCTAAAAAAATTACTTAAAGACAATAACCTTGAATATTCAAATTTTAAGATTAATGAAAAAAATTTAACTTTTACTTTAGATAATATTGAGAAGTTCAAATTATTACTTTTTTCTAAAAAAGATAATTTTTTAAATCCTTATATGAATAATTATAATTCATTTGAATTAGATTTAGAAGTTTTAGAAAATGATAACGTAAAAGTTTTATTTTCAAAATATGGTTTATTAACCATCAATAATGCAGCCTTGAAACAATCTATCGAAATTGTAAGAAGAAGAATAGATGATGTTGGCACAAAGGAGCCAACGATTTTACAAAGAGGGGAGAAAAGAATTTTAGTTGAACTTCCAGGGTTAAAGGATCCAGAGAGAATTAAAAATCTTTTAGGAAAAACAGCCCAATTAAATTTTAGATTGGTAAAAGATAATGATGAATTTGGTGTAGACAAATTAGTTTCAGAAATTGGTGAAGAGCTTAATATAAGCAAAAGAATTGTTATGAGTGGAGAAAATTTAATTGATGCCCAACCTAATTTTGACAATCAATCTAGTCAACCTACAGTATCTTTTACTTTAGATAGATTAGGAGCTCAAAAGTTTGGAAGAACAACAACAGACAATGTTGGAAAACGATTAGCAATTATTTTAGATGGAAAAATTATAAGCGCTCCTTCAATAAATGAACCTATAATATCAGGTAGCGGAATAATATCTGGAAATTTTACATTTCAAGAAGCTACAGATTTAGCTTTGTTGTTAAGATCAGGTGCCCTCCCAACCCCTTTGAATGTTGTTGAAGAGAGAACTGTAGGCCCTGATCTAGGAGAAGACTCAATAAAATCAGGAGTTACTTCATTAATAATTGGCTTTATCTTAGTTATTTTCTTCATGCTTTATAAATATAAAATCTTTGGTTTAGTTGCTAATTTGGCTCTAATAGCAAATTTAATTATGCTCGTTGGAGTTTTAACTATTCTAGAAGCAACTTTGACACTTCCAGGCATAGCAGGGATTATTTTAACTGTCGGTATGGCAGTGGATGCAAATGTTTTGATATTTGAGCGTATAAAAGAAGAGTTAAAAACAGAAAAATCTATAATACATGCATTTGATATTGGTTATTCCAAAGCAAAAATTACAGTTCTTGACGCTAACATCACAACATTAATCGCAGCTATCATCCTTTTTGCTTTCGGATCAGGTCCCGTAAAAGGATTTGCTATTACTCTTGGTATTGGAATAATAACTACTCTATTTTCAGCGTATTTTTTAGCAAGACACTTAACTTCTATGATTGTTTTAAACAAAAAGGAAGGCCAGGTAAATTTATAATGATCAGAAATATAGATTTTTCTTCAAAATTTAAATTAGCAAATATTTTATCTCTTTCGATTTTCATTATTAGTTGTTTGTTTATTTTATTTAAAGGTCTCAATTATGGTATAGATTTCAAAGGAGGAACGCTTATAGAATTAAGAGCAGAAAGTAAGAATATTAATATTACTGAAATACGATCTTCTTTAAATTCCATGAACTTAGGTGATGTTAATATTAAAGAATTTGGTAAAAAAGGGGATTATTTAATTAAGATAGAGCAAAAAACTACTAATAAAAATAAACTTATACCTGAAATTAAAAAAACTCTAATAAATAATTTAAATGCAGAAATTAATTTTAGAAGGGTTGAGAATGTTGGTCCTAAAGTAAGTTCAGAACTTTTGCAATCAGGAATAATTGCTATTTCTTTATCTTTAGCCGCCATGCTATTTTATATCTGGATAAGATTTGAATGGCAATTCAGCGTAGGTTCAATTGTTGCTTTATTTCATGACGTTATAATAACTATTGGAATATTTTCAATTCTTTCTTTAGAAATTAATCTTTCAATAATTGCTGCAGTTTTAACAATTGTGGGATATTCAATGAATGATACAGTAGTAATATATGATCGTATCAGAGAAAATTTAAATAAATATACAAAACTTAATATCAACGAATTATCCAATCTTTCAATAAATGAAACTTTATCTAGAACAATTATAACTTCTATCACTACTTTGTTGGCTTTATTATCAATCTTTATTTTGGGAGGGGAAATTTTACGGGGTTTCTCCTTTGCTATGATTCTTGGAGTATTAATAGGTACTTATTCATCAATTTTTGTGGCTACTCCAGTTTTAAAATTATTTAAAGTTAGTTACAAAACTTTAGAAAAAAAAGAAGAAAAGATTGTCCCTTAATTAGTAAAGATTTTGAGCTGCTACCATTGAAAGAAGCATTGGAAAAGATAGTAAAGTATTAGTTCTTGAAAATAACATAGCTGTTTTAGCTGATTTTGCTTTTTCTTCAGGCGAACAATCAAGCATTCCTAAAGCTTTTTTTTGATTAGGCCAAATCACAAACCATACATTGTAAGCCATAATTATACCTAGCCACATACCTATACCAATCGCTGTACTTTTCGGATCAGAAGCGCCTATACCTAAAATCATTGCTTGGTGAACGTAGCCTTGTAAGTAAGCAACTATTAAACCTGATATGATTGTTACTAAAGCGGCCCATCTAAACCAGAATAAAGCCTTAGGGGCTATGACCTTACCTATAGCTGGTTTTTGTTCATCAGGAATATTAGGCATTGATGGAATTTGAACAAAATTGAAATACCATAATAAGCCAATCCACATTATTCCACTTAACACATGTAGATATCTAAATAACCAACTGAAGAAGTTTCTATCAAAAGCAAAACCATCTCCACCAAAATGCAATCCAAGAAAAAGAATTAATGCAATAGCTAAAGAGTAATGAACGGTTCTTGATAAAGATTGTAGTATGCTGATCATGATTCTATTATATCATAATTTTAAAATTTAAGCAGTTTTTTTCATTGAGGAATTTCCTAATAATTCTCTTATAAATCTACCAGTATAGCTCTCTGAAATTTCTGCTACTTTTTCAGGAGATCCTTCCGCAATTATTTTTCCACCATTAACTCCTCCCTCTGGACCCATGTCTATAATATGATCCGCAGTTTTTATTACATCTAAATTATGCTCAATTACTACTACAGTATTGCCAGTATTTGCAAAGGCTTGTAAAATTTCCAATAATTTTTTAATATCATGTGAATGCAAGCCTGTTGTTGGTTCATCTAATATATACAATGTTCTTCCGGTGGGCCTTTTAGATAGTTCTTTAGCTAATTTAATTCTTTGAGCTTCTCCACCGGAAAGTGTTGTGGCTTGTTGACCTATCTTCATGTATCCCAATCCAACGTGTTTTAAAGTGATTAATTTAGACTTTATACTCTGAATATTTTCAAAAAAAACACATCCCTCATCAACAGTCATATCTAAAATATCAGCTATGTTCTTATTTTTAAATCGAATTTCTAGGGTTTCTCTGTTGTATCTAGCTCCTTTACAAGTATCACAGGGAATAAATACATCTGGAAGAAAGTGCATTTCATAGGTAATTACTCCATCTCCTTCACAAGTTTCACATCTTCCCCCTTTTACATTAAATGAATATCTTCCCACTTTATAACCTCTAGCTTTTGATTCAGGTAAAGAAGCAAACCATTCTCTTATTGGTCCAAAAGCCCCGGTGTAGGTGGCGGGATTTGATCTAGGTGTTCTGCCTATTGGCGACTGGTCAATATCTATAATTTTATCTATTAATTCTGTGCCTTTAAATCCGGTAAAAGATTTAGGCACTTTTCTACTTTTATTTTTATTAAGTATTAAATTAAAAGCATTATATAAAGTTTGTAAGATTAAAGTTGATTTTCCACTTCCGGAAACACCTGTTACACAAGTAAATGTCCCAACTGGTACTTTTAAGTTAACTTTTTTTAGGTTGTTTCCACTTGCTCCACTAATTTCAATAAACCTTCCATTTTTTGCTGTTCTTCTTTTTCTTGGTATTGATATAAACTTTTTACCAGATAAATAATCTCCTGTTATACTTTTTCCGTTTTCTATAATTTTATTTACAGTTCCTTCAGCAATAATTTTTCCACCATTCAATCCTGCTTCGGGGCCTATATCAATAATATGATCGGCACTTTCCATGGTTTCTATATCATGCTCTACAACTATTACAGTGTTTCCTAAATTTCTTAATTTTTTTAATGCAGCGATTAACTTTTTATTATCTCTTTGGTGTAGCCCTATAGATGGTTCATCTAAAACATATAGCACACCAGTTAATCCCGAACCTATTTGTGAAGCCAATCTTATTCTTTGTGATTCTCCTCCAGAAAGTGTCCCTGACTCTCTAGATAATGTTAAATAATTTAAACCAACATTTAGTAAAAAATTTAATCTTTCGTTTATTTCCTTTAAAATATGTTGCGCGATTTTATTTTCTCTTTCCGTTAAAACATTATTTAAATTAGCAAACCATTTTTGAGCTTCATCAATTGATTTTTTAGTTATTTCACTTATATTAAGTTTATTAATTTTAACGCATAAAGCCTCATCTTTGAGTCTCATTCCTTTACATTTTTCACAATTAGTTTCGCTTTGATATTGGGAAATTTCTTCTCTTTTCCATTCGCTGTCAGTTTCTAGGTAACGTCTTTCTAAATTATTAACCACGCCCTCGAATGTTTTTTTGGTATTGTAAGATTCATAACCATCATCATAAGAAAATTTTATTTCCTCATCATCAGAACCATATAAAATTACATCTTGAATTTTCTTTGGTATTTTTTTCCATTGTTCTGAGAGAGAAAATTTATAATGTTTTGCCAAAGAAGATAATGTTTGTGCGTAGTACATCGAGGTAGATTTTGCCCATGGCTCAATAGCTCCATCTTGTAAAGATTTTTTAGTGTCAGGTACAACTAAATTAGGATCAACATTTAAGTTATGCCCAATACCTTCACACTCTTCACATGCACCAAATGGTGAATTAAATGAAAATAATCTTGGTTCAATTTCTTCTATGGTAAAGCCACTTTCTGGACAAGAAAATTTTGATGAAAATGTTATACTTTCTAATTTCCTAAATTTTTTAGGCAAGGTTTCATTTTCATATTCAACAACTAACAGTCCATTTGATAAATTTACAGCTGTTTCTACGCTGTCAGCAAGCCTATTCCCTAATTTCGAATCTAATATGATTCTATCTACAACAACAGAAATATCATGTTTAATTTTTTTATTTAGATTAGGAAAATCATCAATATTAAGATATTTTCCATCAACTTTAAGTCTAGAAAACCCTCTTTTTTTAAAATTAAGAATGTCTTTTTTGTATTCTCCTTTTCGTCCTCTTACTATTGGAGATAATAAATAAATAGTACTATTTTTTGGTAATTCTTTTATTTTATCAACCATTTCACTTATTGGCTGAGAAACTATTGGTTTTCCGGTAAAAGGAGAATAAGGAATGCCAACTCTTGCAAACAATACACGCATATAATCGTAAATTTCAGTAACTGTTGCTACAGTTGACCTTGGATTTTTAGAGGTATTTTTTTGTTCTATAGAAATAGCAGGACTTAATCCTTCAATTAGATCGACTTTAGGTTTTTTCATTTTATCTAAAAATTGCCTTGCGTAAGCTGATAAACTTTCAACATAACGTCTTTGTCCCTCAGCGTAGATAGTATCAAATGCTAAAGATGATTTTCCTGATCCGGATAGGCCTGTAATGACCACTAATTTCTCTTTAGGTATTTCAAGAGAAACATTTTTAAGATTGTGTTCTTTAGCGCCTTTTATAACGATTTTTTTCAACATATTTTTTTATCAAATAATAATGATGTTATATTTATTAATCAATTATGATATAATTATTTAACTTTTAATAAATAAAATCACAATTTTAATTAAAATAATATGGCAGGTAGTTTAAATAAAGTACAATTAATAGGTCGTTTAGGCGCAGATCCAGATATTAAGCAAATGGTTAACGGTAAAAGTGTAGCTAGATTAAGTATAGCCACTAGTCAGTCTTGGAAGGATAAATCTAGTGGAGAGCGAAAAGAGAAAACCGAATGGCATAGAATTGTAATTTTTAATGAAGGACTAGTTAATGTAGTTCAGCAATATCTAAAAAAAGGTGCAAATGTTTACGTAGAAGGTCAATTAAGCACTAGAAAATGGAAAGACGAATCTTCTGGCCAAGATAAATATTCTACAGAAGTAGTTTTACAAGGATATAATTCTAGCTTGACTATGCTGGATAGCAGAAACAGTAAAAATGATAAATCAGATTTAGTTAGTGAAAACAAAAGTTCCTTACCAAAAGATAATTTAAATCAAGAAATTTCTGATTTAGATGATGAAATTCCATTTTAAATTCTATGGAAAAATCTAGTATAGAGAATAATAAGTCTTTCAAACCTATTTTTGTACAAGATGAGATGAGTTCATCTTACTTATCTTATGCTATGAGCGTAATAATAAGTAGAGCTCTTCCAGATGTTAGAGATGGTTTAAAACCAGTTCATAGAAGAATTATATACGCAATGTATAAAGGTGGTTATGATTGGTCAAAACCATTTAGAAAGTCTGCTAGAATAGTAGGGGATGTAATAGGTAAATAT
This sequence comes from uncultured Pelagibacteraceae bacterium, assembly GCA_902569735.1. Classification (GTDB taxonomy): domain Bacteria; phylum Pseudomonadota; class Alphaproteobacteria; order Pelagibacterales; family Pelagibacteraceae; genus Pelagilacustribacter. The sequence goes on from CACFVE010000011.1 coordinate 14,083, forward strand.
CATCCTCATGGAGATCAGTCTGTTTATGATGCTTTGGTTAGATTAGTACAAGATTTTTCAATGAGCGTCCCTTTAATCTCAGGACAGGGAAATTTTGGTTCAATAGATGGAGATCCACCTGCCGCAATGCGATATACAGAAACTAAACTTGGTAAAATTGCTCAATACTTAACTGAAGACTTAGAAAAAAATACTGTTAATTATAGAAATAATTATGATGAAACTGAAAAAGAACCTGAGGTACTTCCTTCTCAATTCCCTAATATACTAGTTAATGGCGCCGGAGGTATCGCTGTAGGAATGGCCACTAGTATTCCACCTCATAATTTAGGTGAGATTATTAATGGTACGATCGCTTATATTCAAAATAAGGATATCACTATTTCTCAATTGATGAAGCACGTGCCGGGACCAGATTTCCCAACGGGCGGTATTATTATTGGAAAAGATATCTTAAAACAAGGATACAATAAAGGAAGAGGATCATTTAAGATTAGAGGAGAAATAGATTTAGAGGAAAAAAAGGGTGGTAGAGAATGTTTAATTATTAAGTCTATTCCATATCAAGTAAACAAATCAACTTTAATAGAAAAAATTGCACAATTAGTTAGAGATAAAAAGATAGAAGGAATAAGAGATATACGTGATGAATCTAATAGAGAAGGTATAAGAGTAGTTATAGAATTAAGGAAATCTGTTGAACCAGAAACTGTTAGAAGACAATTATATAAATTAACGAATATTGAAAGTTCATTTGGATTTAATACACTTGCAATTGTTAATAACAAACCGAAAATTCTTAATTTAAAAGAATTTATTTCTGAATTTTTAAAATTTAGAGAAGACACTGTTCTAAAAAGAATTAAATTTGATTTAAAAAAAGCTGAAGAGAGAGCTCATATTTTAATTGGTTTAGCTACTTCAGTAGAGAATATAGATGACACAATTAAAATAATAAAAAATTCTAAAGATACGGAAGTCGCTAAAAAAAATCTTTTGTCAAAAAAATGGAAAGTGAGGAAAAGTATAAAGTTGATTACTTTAATTGAAAGAAAAAAAAATATTTCAAGTTATCAATTATCTAAAGCACAAGTTAATGCAATTCTTGAACTTAGACTTCAAAAATTGACCGCTTATGGCATTGGGGAAATTGAAACAGAAATAAATAAATTATCGGATTTAATTATTGAGTATAATAAAATCATAAACTCTAAAAAAGAACTTAATAAATTAATAGTTAAAGAACTAGAAAATATTAAAGACAAATTCAGCATAGCTAGGAGAACTAAAATTATTGACGCAGTACTAAATTATAATATTGAAGAAACAATTCAAAAAGAATCTGTTGTTATAAGTATTACAAACCAAGGTTATATCAAGAGAAGCCCGTTGAGTTCACTTAAAACTCAAAAAAGAGGAGGAAAAGGAAAGACAGGTATATCAACAAGAGAAGAAGATTTTGTAGTTCAAATATTTACAGCAAATACTCATACACCTGTTTTGTTTTTTTCTACACAAGGATTAGCTTACAAAATTAAAGCTCACAAAATTCCAGAAGGCACAGCAGCATCTAAAGGAAAATCTATATTTAATTTATTACCTCTAAAAAGCCACCATTCTATTAGTTCTATCATGCCTTTACCAGAGGATGAGTCAGAGTGGAAAAATTTGATGGTTATTTTTGCTACCTCTAAAGGCAATGTAAGAAAAAATACTTTGGAAGACTTTGTTAACATAAACAACAATGGTAAAATTGCTATGAAACTAGATCAAGACGATAGAATTATTGGTGTAAAGATATGTAAGGATGATCAAGATATATTATTAAGCACTCAATTTGGTAAATGTATAAGATTTAAATCTAAAAAATTAAGATTGTTTAAAGGTAGATCATCAAAAGGAATAAAAGGCATTAAATTAAATGATAAAGATAAAGTAATTTCTCTTTCAATTTTAAATAATACTAACATCAGCTCAAAAACTATTAGTAAGGATAAAAAAATAAAAAATGCGATAGATAGATTTATTTTATCGGTATCAGAAAACGGATATGGAAAAAGATCTTCTTGCTCAGACTATAGAGTTACAAATCGAGGTGGAAAAGGTATTATAGGTATTATTAATTCACCTAGAAATGGGAGTATAGCAGCTTCACTAGTTGTAGATGACTCGGATGAAATTTTATTGTCTACAGGCAAAGGCAGCATTATGAGATGTGCTGTGAAAGAAATAAGGGTCGCAGGTAGAAATACTCAAGGTGTTAGAATAAAAAAATTGTCTGGAAATGAAAAAGTTGTCTCAGTTATAAAAATAGAGGATAATATTCAATAAATATGAAGACAGCAATTTACCCAGGTACTTTTGATCCAATTACTTTTGGCCATATAGATGTAATAAAGAAATCACTAAAAATTTTTGATAGACTAATTATTGCTACTACAGATAATATTAATAAGAATTATTATTTTTCAATTGAAGAAAGATTATCAATTATTAAAAATTCTTTATTTAAAGATCTAAGATTTAATAAAAAAAAAATTATTGTTGTTGCATTTGATACACTTACCATTGACTTATGTAAGAAATATAATGCGACTGTTATAATAAGAGGCTTAAGGGCTGTTTCAGATTTTGAGTACGAATTTCAATTAGCTGGGATGAATAAAAAACTTAATTCAAATATAGAAACAATGTTTTTAATGTCAGATGTTGAAAATCAAATTATTTCATCAAATTTTGTTAAAGAAATATCCAAATTAGATGGAAATATTAATAAGTTTGTTACTAAATCGACAGTTAAGATGCTTAAGAATAAATTTTTATGAAGAAATTTATCTATTTATTTATATTGTTTTTTAGTTTACTAAATACACATTCATTTACTAAAGAAAATATAATGATTTTAAAATTAAAATATGGTGAGGTAGAAATTGAACTTTATCCTGAAAAAGCACCAGGACATGTTGAAAGATTCAAAAAATTTTCAGATGAAGGAAGATATGACAATGTAGTTTTTCATCGAGTTATTGATGGATTCATGGCTCAAACAGGAGATGTAAAATTTGGAAATGCTAGCAGTCCTGATTTTAATTTAAGTTTAGCGGGGACCGGAGGATCAGAACTTCCAGACTTAAAAGCAGAATTCTCTGACATTGCCCATACTAGAGGAACGTTGTCAGCTGCAAGATCTTCCGATCCTAATAGTGCGAATAGTCAATTTTTTATATGTTTTCAATCAGCTCCTCATTTAGATAGACAATATTCAGCCTTTGGAAAAGTAATTAAAGGTATGGAATTTGTTGACATGATTAAAAAAGGCGATCCCAACAGTGGATCAGTTCGAGATCCTGACAAAATTATTAGTCTTAGATCAAAATAAATTAAATGAAAAATAATGATTTCTCATTTGAGTTAATAACTCAAAATGACAACGCTCGGTTAGGTAAAATTTCTACTCCTAAAGGGGAGATCGATACCCCTGCATTTATGCCAGTTGGTACACAAGGAACTGTAAAAGGCATTTATACGGATGATATTTTAAAGACTGGTACTCAAATTATTTTAGGAAATACTTATCACTTATTATTAAGACCAGGCATAGAAATATTAAAAAAATTTAATGGACTACACAAATTTATGAATTGGAATAAACCAATTCTAACGGATTCCGGAGGCTATCAGATAATGTCTTTATCAAATTTAAATAAGATAGACAAAAATATAGGAGCAGTTTTTAAATCTCATATTGATGGTAAAAAAATTATTTTAAGTCCTGAAAAAAGTATTCAAGTTCAAAAAGCTATTAACTCAGATATAATTATGGTTTTAGATGAATGTCCAAAATTGACTAAGGACAAAAAAGCTTTGTCAAAAGCAATTGATGTATCTTCACATTGGGCGAAGCGTAGTAAGATTGAATTTGGCTTGGATAATTCAAAAGGTTTATTCGGAATAGCTCAAGGTGGTCTATATAAAGATTTACGAGAAGAAAGTATAAGCAAATTAATCGAAATAGGTTTTGATGGATATGCTATGGGTGGACTTGCTGTTGGAGAGTCACAAACAGAAATGTTTGAAATTTTGAAGGAAACAATTCATTTGCTACCCAAAAAAAAACCAAGGTATTTAATGGGCGTAGGAACACCTTCTGACATATTGGGAGCTGTTCATCATGGGGTAGATATGTTTGATTGTGTTTTACCAACTAGATCAGGTAGAACTGGACTAGCTTTTACTTGGGAGGGTAAACTAAATATCAAAAATTCCAAATATCAAAAAGATACTTCCTCCTTAGATCCAAGTTGTGAGATAAATGGGTTAAATCAATATTCTAAAAGCTACTTAAATCACCTGATTAAGTCTAATGAGATGATGGCTTCAATGTTGATTTCATTACACAACATCTACTTTTATCAACAATTTATGAGTGAAATTAGAAAAAATATAAAGAATGGCACTTTTGTCACTTTTTATAAAAAATATATTGATTATTTTAATTAATAATTATTTGAAATTTTTGATATTTATATATAAAAGAGAATTTCTTTAAGGGCCCTTAGCTCAGTTGGTAGAGCACCTCCCTTTTAAGGAGGGTGTCGATGGTTCGAGTCCATCAGGGCTCACCAATAGTTTGTTAGACTTTTATTGGAGGATATTTAATAATCACTTCATTTATCCAACCATTTAGATTTTCTATTCTTTTTGTACTCGAAGGATGTGTGCTTAAAAAAACTGGAGGCTCTTGGCCTTTTTTCTTGTCAGCCATTCTTTGCCAAAGTTTTACAGACTCTCTTATATCGTATCCAGCTAATGAAGAAAAAATTAATCCTAAATAGTCAGCTTCAGTTTCTTGTTTTCTTCCAAAAGGATTAAATATTCCAATTCGAAATATATCCATTCCAGTATTTTGTCCTATCGTATTTCTAGTTCTGTTTATTGCTCCTCCTAAAAAAATGTCAGCTACAGTGGTACCTAAATTAATCGTCATAGCTTGACTAGCTCTTTCAACAGAATGTTTTGCTACTGCATGGGCAATTTCATGACCCATAACTATAGATAAAGCGTCAGTATTTTTCGTTATCTTTAATAAGCCCGTATAAACTGCAATTTTTCCACCAGGCATACACCAAGCATTAACTACTTTATCATTATCAACTAGTACATAATCCCAAGAAAAATTTTTTGTAGGATCATCTTCATTTTTCATTTGAAAAAAAGCGCTTACAGCTACTTCAATTTTTTTTCCAATTTGACGTACTTCATTTAATTGAGAACCACTGTTTATCAGTTTTGCTTTACTTCTAAATTGCTCATAAGCAACTGCAGCTTGCTGATTAATTTTTGCTTCAGGAATTATTGCCAGTTGCTTTCTTTCAGTAATAGGTACTGTTGCGCAAGATGGAAGTATTAGAGAGCAACAACTACATCCAAATAAGCCAAGAAATTTTCTTCTATTTATGTTATACATAATTAAGATTCATGATTTTAGTTAATAAATATATAATTGCAATTTTTATCTTAATGATAGCATTTATCGTTTTTTCAAGCTACACAATGAAATAATGCCTAAAAATACTATTAAAAAATCTATTTTTACTAGACTGAGAAATAATTTTATTGCTGGTATAGTAGCGTTAATTCCTATTGGAATAACTTTATACTTAACTTTGTTTATTATCAAAATATCTACTAATTTAATACCAAAAGAAATTAATCCAAACAGTTATTTGCCTTTTGATATTCCTGGCCTTGAAATATTAATAGCATTAATTTTGATCACTTTAGTAGGCTGGTTGTCTTTGTCTTTTTTAGGAAAAAAGTTTTTTGAATTGTTTAACAGCATTTTAAAAAAGATACCTATATTGAGAACTATCTATTCAGCAATCGGTCAAATGACCGAAACTTTCACAAAAAATGAAAAAGAAACAAGTAGCGTTGTTCTTTTAGAATATCCAAGAAAAGGAGTTTGGGCTGTGGGGTTTGCAACAAAAGAAAATCGAGGAGTTATATCAAAAAAAGTTAACGAAGAATTAGTAAATGTTTTTTTGCCAACAACACCTAACCCTACAAGTGGTTTTTTACTTATGGTCCCAAAAAAAGAATTAGTTTATTTAGATGTTTCTTTTGAGCAAGCATCCAAATTTATTGTATCAGCAGGTACTTCTAATATAAATTAATCAATATTTTGGTTAATTATTTCTGCTTTATCAAATAATTTTAATAAAAAAGCGTATTTAGACTCATTTACATTAATATTGATATTTTTTATATATTTTTCAGCTAAAGAAAATAAATCCTCATGAGTAACAGGATCAGCGAACCTAAAGTTTTTACTACCACTCTGCTGATAACCTGCAATATCACCAAAGCCCCGTAATCTCATATCTTCTTCTGCTATAAAAAAACCATCGTCAGATTCTTTTAAAATCTTAATTCTTTTTATAGCATTTTTGCTAAGACTCTCCTTAAATAATAAAATACATAAACCTTGTTTATCACCTCTGCCAACTCTTCCTCTTAACTGATGTAATTGAGCTAATCCAAATTTATTAGCATTTTCAATTATAATCAAATTTGCATTGGGAAAATCTATTCCTACTTCTATTACAGTAGTTGAAACAAGAATAGAAATTTCATTTTTTAAAAAACTATCTAGAATTTTCTCTTTCTCAACTTTATTTAGAGCTCCATGAATTAAACCAACTTTACCTGGAAATTTTTTATTTATGGTATCAAATTTACTTTTAGCAGAAGAATAATCTAAATAAGAAGATTCTTTTATTAAGGGACAAACCCAAAATACTTGATTGTTAATATTGATTTGTTTTTTTATAAAAGACCATAATTCATTGATTTTTTTTTCTGGCTTACTAAGTGTAATTATTTTTTTTCTTTTAGCTGGTTTTTCTAATATTTTTGAAATATCCATATCGCCATATAAAGACATCATCATTGTTCTTGGAATTGGTGTTGCAGACATCAATAGAAGATCACAGTTATCACCTCCTTTTTTTGCTAACTCAGATCTTTGTTTTACTCCAAATTTATGTTGTTCATCAATTATTGCTAAACCTAAATTTTTAAAATCAATTTTTTTTTGAAATAGCGAATGTGTGCCTATGATGCAATCTAAGTCTCCATTTCTTATATTATCTATTATTTCTTTTCTTTTTTTTGTTTCTGTTTTTCCAGTCAAAAGATCTATCTTTATATTTGTTCCAATAAATATTTTTTTAGCTAAGTGAAAGTGTTGTTTTGCTAAAATTTCTGTTGGAGCCATAAAGGCGCATTGTTGTTTATTTTCAACAACATTTGCAATTGTAAGAAGAGAAACTATTGTTTTACCAGATCCAACATCACCTTGAATAATTCTAAACATTCTAGTATTTGATTTTAAATCTAAGTTAATTTCTTCTAAAACATTTTTTTGACTTTTAGTTAATTCAAAAGGTAGTCTTTCTAATATTTTTTTAGCAATAATCGATTTAAAATATTTATTTTGTTTATTTTTTTTAATCTTTTTTCTATTTTCAGACAAAACTAATAAATTAGCAAAAATTTCATCAAATACTAATCTTTTATATGATCTAGATAACTTATTTTGATTATCTTTAGATTTATGTAAGGCAATTATATTTTCTTTCCAAGTAAGAAAATTATTTTTTTTAAGAAAATTTTTTTCGTACCATTCATTTATATCTGGTAAATTATTAATAACTTGATCTGAAATGAGACGATACTTTTTTTCATTGATTCCCTTTGTTAAAGAATATTTTGGGATAACTTGTTTTACATATTCTTCTTTTTCTAATGGTGAAACATAGTCAGGGTTTGACATTTGATATTTTTTATTAAAAAACCCAATTTTTCCACTTATAACCACCCATTCATTGACTGGGTAAATTTTTCTTAAATAACCCTCTCTGCTGTTAAAATATACAATTTCGATTTTTCCAGACTCATTTTCACAAATTATTTTATTAGGTAAATTTCTTACTCGAGGGAAATTTAATTTTTTAACTATTACTCGTATAGTTTGAATTTTACCTATTTCTAACTTATTGAGACTAGTTATTTTGGACCTATCTGTCTCAGAGTAAGGAAGATTTAACAATATATCCTTTACTTTTTCAATTTTTTTATTTTTTAAATATTTTGATAATTGTTTTCCTACACCTTTTAGTTTATTTACATTACTAAAAATAATATCTTTTTTTAATAAATTCATTATTTTATGTATAATATACTTTTATTATGAATGAATTAGAAATATTTAAAAAAAAATTATTATACAGATCAAATTACAGAGGAACTAAAGAGATGGATATTTTATTAAGTGAATTTGTAAGAAAATATATTAATGAATTTACCAAAGAACAACTTAATGATTTAGATAAATTTTTAGATTTCGAAGATGAAACTATTATGAATTACTATCTTCATGGGATTGTAGAAAAGAATATAGACAAAAATCAAATTTCAAAAATATTCAAAAATTATAATGTGTAATGGCGGAGAGGGTGGGATTCGAACCCACGAACGAGTTGCCCCGTTGCTAGTTTTCAAGACTAGTGCTTTCAACCGCTCAGCCACCTCTCCTCGAAGTAAATAGTCTATCTTTATTACTATCAAAGTACTTAAATAACAATAATCATATAGATTATTTCAAATACTAGTTAATATTCCTCATTTATGATATTCAAAAAAATGCTTAAAAACTTAATAACTATTAATTTTTTTATAATTTTAATTATTTTCTCATTTTCACCATTACTAGCTAATTCTGTTGAATTTAACTTGTGGCTTAATGATTTTAAAAAAAAAGCAATAAGCTCAGGTATTTCAAAAAATGTAGTTGAGGAAGTTATGTCAGATGCTAAATTTTTACCAAATGTAATTAAATATGATAGATATCAACCAGAATTTTATGAAGATACTTATACCTACATTAAAAAAAGAACAAATACCAAGAAAGTTAAAAAAGGTTTAGCTTTATATAAAAAAGAGAAATTAATTATAGATAAAATAGATAGTAAGTTCTTAATTGAAAAAGAATTACTATTGGCCCTTATGGGTATAGAAACAAATTTTGGAAATTATTTAGGTAAAATGGATATTATTTCTTCACTAGCTACATTAAGTTTTGATAAAAGGAGAAGTGAATTTTTCACAAGCGAATTGTTAATATTGTTAAAATTGATAGATAAAGATATTATTAAAAAAGAAATTTTGTTTGGTTCCTGGGCAGGTGCATTTGGAAATTTTCAATTTATGCCAAGAACAATTAAAGACTATGCAATAGATTATGATAATGATAAAATTATAGAACTTAAAAATATTGAAGATTCTTTCGCTTCAGCAGCAAACTATTTAAATAAAATTGGTTGGAAAAGAAATACTCCTTGTTACACAAGGATTAAACTTAAAAAAGATATTCCAAAAAAATATTTAAATTCATCTGCAAAAAAAATAAAAAATAAAAAAAAAGTTAAATTCTTTAAAAAATACATAGAAAATCCTGATAAACTAGAAATTGATAATAACTTATTGTCAGCAATTATTACTCCTGATAAAGATATAATACCTGGAGCTAATACTTATACACCCGCTTATTTAGTTTACAGCAATTACGAGAAAATATTAAAATGGAATAGATCTTTACGATTTGCACTTGCAGTTTGCACTTTAAAGGACAATTTTAAAAATGAAATTTAGACTAATCATATTATTGCTTTTTTTTACATCTTGTGCTCAAAATTATACCAGGTTAGATTCTAATAAAACTTTTACATCTAAAGGATTTGCTTATATTTACAACGAAAAAGATTTTTTAGATAAAATTATTAAAAAACAATTAGAAAACAATTCTCTTCAAGTTGCTCATAATAAATTACGACCTGGTTCTTTAATTAAGATAATTAATATCAAAACGAATGACTCTATTATTTTAAAAAATAGTAAAAGATTTGAGTACCCAGATTTTTATAAAATTGTAATAACAGAATCTGTTGCAAATGAACTTAATCTTCAAGCAGATTTACCACTAGTAGAGATAATTGAAGTTAAAAAAACCAATCTTTTGTTGCAAAAAAAACAAAAATTTTTAAAGAAGAAGAAAAAATACATAACAATGCACCAGTTGAAACGGTAACGATTAACAATATATCGAAAAAAAAAAAAGTTAAAAATAAAAATATTAAAGACAAGCTATATATTATTATAGCTGAGTTTTATTCTAAAAACTCTGCCAATCTTTTAAAAAAAAGAATCATCCAAGAATTGACAAATTTTGATAGTAAAAAATTGTATATTAAATCAAAAGAATCAAACAAAACAACTCTTTTATCAGGACCTTATAAGTCTATTAATTTAATGAAAAATGATTACATTCAACTTAAGAACTTTGGATTTGAAGAACTGGATATAAGTATTAATGAATAAATTTATAACTCTATTATTAATAATTGTTTTTAATTTTTTTTCGTTCGCCAATGCAGAATCTTTAGTTAATGCTAGAACATCAATTTTAGTTGATTATCATTCTAACAAAGTTTTGTACGAATACGATGCCGATGCACAAATATATCCTGCTTCGATGACAAAAATCATGACCACAATTATCGCTTTTGACTTAATAAAGAAAAATAGACTCTCACTCGATGATAAATTTGTTGTTTCTGAAAATGCATGGAGACTATCTGAAAGCGGATATTCTTCAATGTTTATTATGGTAAACGATGAAGTATCAGTTGAAAATTTATTACATGGGATAATTACTGCTTCTGGAAATGACGCTTGTGTTGCTTTAGCAGAAGGTATTGCTGGCTCTGAAGAAACTTTCGCTGAAATGATGAATGAAAAAGCAGCTGAAATAGGAATGTCATCCACAAATTTTTCTAACTCTTCAGGAATTAATGATCCAGAAAATTACTCAACTGTAAGAGATATAGCCTTAATGTCTAAATATTTAATTTCTAATTATCCTAAATTTTATGAATGGTACAAAGAAAAAAGTTTTACCTGGGATAGAACTGGAGGAGACCCAATAACTCAAGGTAATAGAAATCCTCTTTTATACAAAAAAGTTGGGGTTGACGGTATTAAGACTGGTTATTTAGCGGTAGAAAAATATTCATTAGCAAGTACAATGAAAAAAGATCAAAGAAGAGTAATAGCTGTAGGATCTGGTTTTCCTACAAAAAGTTTAAGAAGTTCTGAGTCACTAAAATTATTAAATTGGGCATTTCGAAATACCAGTACTTATCAAATTTCTAAAGCAGGTGAAACTTATTTTGAATTAAACACTTGGTTGGGTAATAATAATAAAGTTAAAGCTATCACCAAAGACGATTATTATTTAACTCTTGATAAAAAAGATGCAAGACATTTAAAAGTTTTTTTAGAATACGACGGTCCAATAGAAGCTCCAATTAAAAAGGATCAAAAAATTGCTAATTTAATAATTTTTAATAAAGATGAGGTTATAAAAACTTTACCATTATATGCTTCTGAAAGAATTGCTAAAGTCAATTTCTTTAAAAGTTTATTTACTTCTCTAAACTATTTGATTTGGGGAGATGTATAAAAAAAAACCCTTTTTCATTGTGTTTGAAGGTGTAGAGGGTTGTGGCAAATCCTATCAAAGTCAAAAACTAAAAAAAAATCTAAAAAAAAAAGGAATTAATTCTATTCTAACTAGGGAGCCTGGCGGAACTAGGGGAGCCGAGTCTATTAGAAATTTGATATTAAAAGATTATTTTAGTAGAAAAAAAAAAGAAAAATTTGATAAGTATACTGATACATTATTATATCTAGCAGCAAGAAATGAGCATATTAAAAACAAAATTAAACCAGCACTAAAAAATAGAAAAATTGTAATATGCGATAGATTTATAGACTCAACATTAGCTTATCAAGTTTATGGTAAAAAAGTTAATAAAGATTTTATCAAAAATATTCATAAATTTATTTTACAAGATATTAAACCAAATGTAACTTTTATTCTTAAAGTTTCTTCTAGGTCTTCTAAATTAAGATTAAAAAAGAGAAAATCAAGAAATAGATACGATAATTTTCCACAATCTTTTTATAGAAAAGCGCAAAAATCATTCTTAAAAATTGCAAAAAATAAAAAAAATTATTTTGTTCTTAATTCATCTTTTAATAATAAAGATTTAGAAAAAAAAATATTTAAAATTATTTCAAATTATCTTAAAATTAAATGAATATAAACGAACACAAAGACCCAAGAAACTCTTTAGTCCTTTTTGAATTAGGAGATAGATTAAATTTTCTTATAAATTTATATAACTCAAAAAAACTACCTAAAGTTTTAATGATAAGTGGAAAAAAAGGTTCAGGAAAATTCACTTTAGTAAATCATTTCTTAACCTATGTTTTTGATAAAGATAATTATGATCTTAAAAACTCGACAATAAATCATAAAACCCAATTTTATAAACATTACATGAATAATATTTTTCCTAATATAATTTATCTTCCTGGAGATAATTTCAAAAATTTAAAAATAAATGACATACGTGATTTGAAATCGACTATTCTTAAATCTACTATATCAAAAAACGAAAGATTTATAATTTTAGATGATATCGAACTTTTCAATATTAATAGTTTGAATGCTCTTTTAAAAATAATTGAAGAACCATTTTCAAAAAATTATTTTATATTAATAAACAATAAAACTAAGCCTTTAATTAAAACGATATATTCTAGATCTTTAGAGATAAAAATATTATTAAAAAATAAAACGAGAGTTAAGATAATCAAAGATTTAATTGCAAAAGATAATTTAGAAGTTTTTCTTGACTTCAATTTTTTAAATTTAACTCCAGGAAATTTTTTATTATTTAATGGAATATGTGAAGAACACAAAATAAATATTGATGAAAATTTCTCACAAAATCTAGAAACACTACTAAATTTATATAAAAAAAGTAGAAATATATATTTGATTAATATGATTTTATTTTTAACTGATTATCACTTTTATAATATTAACAAAAAAAAAATTGATAGTATTGAAAATGTAGTTGAAAAAAAATCTTTTGTAATTAATAACATTAATAAATTTCTCACATACAATTTAAATCAAAGTGCAGTAATTAATGCTATAAATAATAAATTATCTAATGGATAAAAATTTTTATATAACAACTCCAATTTATTATCCTTCGGGTAAACCACATATGGGGCATGCTTATTCAAGTATAGTAGCAGATATATTTGCACGTTTTAAAAGATTAGAAGGATATAAAGTTTTATTTTTAACAGGAACAGATGAACATGGATTAAAGATACAACGCGAAGCTGAAAAAAATAAAAAAAAACCAAAAATATTTTGTGATGAATTGTCAGAAAATTTTAGAGATTTAACAAAGATTTTAAATCTATCTAATGATGATTTTATTCGAACTACAGAACAAAGACATCATGACTCTGTCAAAGAAATATGGAATAGACTGGTAGATTCTGGAGATATTTATTTAGATAAATATAGTGGATGGTATTCTGTTTCAGATGAGGCCTACTATGATGAAGATGAAATAGAGGAAACCAAAGGAAAAAAAGTAGCAAAAACATCTGGCTCTGCTGTTGATTGGGTAGAAGAAGATTCATATTTTTTTAAGCTGTCGGCATGGTCTACAAAATTATTAAAATTCTATAATGATAATGAGGATTTTATTCTACCAAAGTCCAGAAAAAATGAAGTTATCAATTTTGTAAAAAAAGGTTTAAATGATTTGTCTGTCAGCAGAACTTCTTTTACATGGGGTATACCAGTTCCAAAAAACAACAAGCATGTTATCTATGTTTGGTTAGATGCATTAACAAACTATCTAAGTGCATTAAATTTTCCTGATACAAAAGATATAAAATATAAAAAATTCTGGCCTGCGGATGTACATATAATTGGAAAGGATATTTTAAGATTTCATGCAATTTATTGGCCTGCTTTTCTCTTAGCTGCTAAACTTCAGCCTCCAAAAAGAGTT
>CACFVE010000012.1 GCA_902569735.1 uncultured Pelagibacteraceae bacterium
AGATTTAAACTTTACAATAAAAAAAGGACAACTACTTACAGTCTTAGGCCCTTCTGGTTGTGGAAAAACAACTTTGTTAAATATTGCAGCTGGATTTATTCGACCAACTTCAGGAACAATTATTCTTGGAGAAAAGGAAATTAATGGCCCTGGTGTAGACAGAGGAATGGTATTTCAACAAGGGGCTTTGTTTGAATGGTTAACTGTTGCCGAAAACGTAAATTTTGGATTAAGAATGAAAGATAAAAATCCAATTGAAACTCAAAAAAAAGTAGATGAATGGTTGGATATAGTTGGATTACAAGGTTTTGGAAATACCCCTACTTACCAATTATCTGGGGGTATGCAGCAAAGAGTTGCTCTAGCGAGATGTTTAATAAATGACCCCGACTTAATACTAATGGATGAACCTTTGGGTGCGCTTGATGCATTAACAAGAGAAAAAATGCAATCTTTAGTTCTTAAGATTTGGAAAGAAACTGGAAAAACAATAATACTTATAACTCACTCGGTTGAAGAAGCATTGTTACTTGGAGAAAAAGTTTATGTAATGGCGCCTAGACCTGGAAGGATCCATAAAGAATATAAATTACCTTTCGCAGCCATGGGACTTAAAGAGGATTTAAGAGAAATCAAAAATAATAGCGAATTCGTATCTAAAAGAGAAGAGATACTTTCAATGATTTGGAATATGGAAGAAGAAATTATGGGTAAAGAAATTTAAATGATTACAGGATTTCTAACATTTTTATTTTTCTTCGCTATTGTAGGATCTATTTTATATGGAAGAAAATTAATAAAAACAGAAAAAGTAGATGCTGTTTTTGGAAATCCAGAAAGATCAAAAGGTGGAGTTCATTGGGTAATTGTAGGTAGTAGTTTTTTGTTGTTAGTTTGGCTTTATTATTCATGGGATATAGCTAAATCTTTCTTTCCAAAATCTGCTAACGAGCTTTGCCAGGTCGGAAAAGTAAATGAGTCCCTTCTTTCGCTTAAATACCTTTTTCCAATCCATGAACGTCAACTTAAAAGTACGTCTGTTATTGAAACTGAAACTGAAAATTTAGATAATACAATCTTAGAGATAAAAAAATCTGAAAAAGTAAACAACCAAGATAAAGAAAAATTGATTAATTTTGTTACAAAAACAAAGAGCACAATTCCATTGCTCACTAATGAAAGACTTTTAGATAATGAAACAAAAGAACAAATTAGAATAGTAACAGAGAAAATTAATGTTTTAGCAAAAGATTTTGGAAGCATTGATTATCCAAATGAAAGTCCAGAAGATAAGATAAAAAGAATAAAAGCTTCCGAAGAAGAAGGTACATGGAGTGCATCAAGCACCTCAATAGAAAATACTATTGAAATTCCGTCTATCCCAAAAACAAAAAGAGGATTAAAATTTCAAGCTGCTGCAGTAGAATTAAATTTAATCAGTGATGAATTTTTTGAACTTAGAAATCATAATGAACAATATACCGCTGTACTTGAAAATTTAAAAAAAGAGATAAAAGATTACAGATCTGGATTAAGTTCTTCTGAAGATATTTCTTCATCTTTTGCAAAAGATATCCTTAAAATTGCAAGAAGAATCGAATACGCAAGTATATTCCCACCTAATACATTAAAAGATATGCAGGCATCTATAGTAAACTTTGATGAAGTTCAAAAAAAAGAACAAGGTGGTTTGAGATGGGTTGATATACTTCTATTTCCGTCTGGTACAATTATTTCTAGCGGACCTAGCTGTTCTGAACAAGGATCTGGTAGATGGCTTCCAAAACCTTCTGACACAGTTAACAAATTTGCTTTAATGCTTAATCCAAATGTCGGATTTAAACAAATTCCATTAATTTGGTATGAAATGATGGATGTAAGTAAAATAATTGGTTTTCTTCTTCCTGATTGGATTGCGGATGCTTTACCTGGTGAATATCCTGTTCATAATGAGAAAGGTGAAATCAAACCAAATTTTAAAAGTAAAGTTTTTAGTTTCGTAACAGGAGACTTTGATTTATTTAAAATACCAATCCCAACTGGACATATTTGGGACTCTTTTTTAAGAGTTTTTCTTGGTTTAGTAGCAGGAATAATAGTTGGTGTACCTTTAGGATTATTTATGGGTCTTAATAGATTTGCTAAAGGTTTTTTTGATCCGCTAATTGAATTGTATAGACCAGTACCTCCTTTAGCTTGGGCACCTCTAGTTATTTCTGTATTAGGTATAGATAATCTTGGTAAAGTCTTTCTGTTATTTATGGTTTCATTATCGATCATGATAATTTCAGCTAGAGCTGGAGCATCAGGAACACAGTTATCAAAAATTCATGCTGCGCACTCACTAGGAGCGTCTAAGTGGCAAATTCTAAGACATGTAATATTTCCTAACTCACTTCCAGAGATTCTTACAGGTATTAGAGTGGCTACTGGAATGTGCTGGGGAACATTAGTGGCTGCAGAATTTTTAGCTGGTACAACGGGTGTAGGTTTTGTTGAAAATGTTGCAAAGAAATACTTCCAGTATGAAGTAATATGGATAACAATATTTATTATGGGAATGCTTGGATTAATTTTTGATATTACAATTAGAAAAATTATTGATAAAACTATACCTTGGAGAGGAAAAGGTTAAATTATTATTAGTTGCCTTGATGGCCTCCTCCGCCACCACCGCCACCGCCTGGTCCTCCTCCTGGTCCACCTGGTCCCATTGGTCCGCCAGCCATAGCTCCTGCCATTTGTCCTCCTATAGCGCCACCCATGGCTTCACCCATAGCACCGTCCATAGCTTGACCCATTGCTCCTTCGCCCATGCCGCCAACTCCCATAGCTGCTCCCATTGCATGAGAGCCCATCGCTGAAGCTGCTACTCCTTGCGCTGACATTGCAGCTCCCATTGCCGCTCCAGCTAATCCTGAACCAGCTTCGTTAGCCGCCATTGCACCTGCAGCCACAGAGCCCATTGCTTTTCCTGGGTCAACACCTGTTCCCATTGCTGCTGATACGTTTCCTAAATTCATTCCACCTTCTAATCCGCCTGGTCCAATTTCTTCTAATCCACCTGGTCCGGCCATAACATCTCCTAATGTAGCTCCTCCAGGACCTCCTGTAATCCCCATGCTAGCTGCCATTTCTGGATTCATAGTAGCATTCATATCCATAGCTCCCATTCCAGATATTCCACCAGTCATCGCTGCTAAACTCATGTCTCCACCTTTCATACCCATAGCACCACTTAAACCAGCCATACCTTTTGCACCCATTGCAGCCATAGTTCCTTGATTAACTAAACCCGTTTCCATCAAATCACCCATCAATCCTGGTGACATATTTCCACCTTTTGCCATCCCAGCTAATCCTGTAACCGCCTTACTTCCTAAACCAGCTACATTTGTTGCCATTACCGAAGTCATATCCATTCCAGATAATCCTGCAGCACCCATACTAGCTACCATGCCTGGTGTCATTCCTGTTTGAGCTGCCATTTCTGGCATTCCTAATTTGTCCATTGTGCCAGCTTCCATACCAGTCATTCCTGCCATAGCTTTTCCCATTTCAGCTTTACCCATGCCTGATACTACACCTGTCATACCCTTCATGCTTCCCGAAGAAGCATTAGCTCCTAATAGTCCTCCCATTGCTTTTGCCGTCATATCTTCAGGGGGCGCCATAGCGCCAGGTAATCCTCCAGCTAACGAAGGTTTTGCCATTACCATTGCTCCCATCATCATTCCAGACTCACTAATATCTTCTGGCATATCTATTGCTTCAGGTGCTTTCTCTGACATTTTTTCTGCAAAAGAACCTTTCATATCTTTTCCTTGAGCTATAGCAGATTTTTCTTTGCTAGTTTTTCCGGAAATTGCCTGACTAATCATTCCAACTGAACCAGACATTGCTCCTTTAATACCAACTTCTGGAGCAGTAAAAGCAGTAGAAAGAGTTTGTGCCATATTTTCCATTCCCATTTCTGAAATCGCTTCTCCAATTTCTTGCATTCCATCCATGCCTTTCATTCCTTCGGCCATCTCTGTCATACCTTGAATGCCTATAGATGTTTCCATGCTCTTCATCATTTCATTTCCCATACCTTTTCCAGTCATTGTGGCAGCGATCGCACCAGTCATAGCTTTACCCATCTTATCCATAGCTCCCGGAGTTGCTGCTAATGTTTCCAATGCTGCTGTTGCAGCACCAACTGGCAAAGCTTCTAGAGCTCCTGTCATCATTGCTGGATTCATTCCCATTTCAGCAACATTCATAGAAGCAAAATTTGCTGTATCAAAATTTTCTATATTAAATGCTTTTCCTCCAACAACTGCTTCCATATCTACCATTCCAGCTGTAGCTAATCCTTCCATGGCTGAACCAATTCCAACACCTTGAGCATCAAGGGTTCCCATCATGCCTTTTGCATCAAATCCTGCTTTACCTACAGCATTCATTTGTCCTGCTAATTTTTGCATTGCTACAACTTTGCCTGCTCCCATTTGACCAGCTATACTTGATAAAGCAGCAAGTTCTCCTGGAGAAAATTCTTCTGCAAAATTAATTCCTGACATATCTATAGATGTAGGATCAGGAACTGCACTTAAAGCCATATCAGTAACGCTTTCAACCATAGACATAGCTTGAACAGCTGAAGTTATATCTCCTTTTGCTAAACTTTCTTGTGCAAATGACATTGCCTGTGAAGCTTGAGAGATAGATGTGTCTAAAGCCTTACCAATGTCAGTATTTGCTTCTCCAAGTGACTCGGTAGCACCTGCAATATTTTCAGCTACTTTACCTGTATCAGCTGATAATTGATCAGCAGCAGCTTGGGCTGAACTTCCTGCTGCTTCTGAAATTGCTCCCATTGATGCAACGTCGTTAGCTTTTGCAGTAAAATTTAATAATAAAAAAGATATAAATAAAATTCTAATTAAAAATTTCATAATCATTATTTGGCCTCTGCTATTTTTTTCTGAGCCTCAATAGTTGCAGCTCTTTGAGCATTAACTTTAGCTGTTGCTATTTGTGTTTTTAAATCAGAGAGTACAGCTGCTCTCTCTGCTATTTCAGGATCTATTTTACTCTTCTTTTTTTTCTTTTTGTTCTGCTGCCATGTTACTTTTAACATTTTTCCAGTGGCCCAAAATTTTAAAACTGCTTCTGAGGTTTTTGCTTTAGGGGATATTTGGAGACTCATTCTCATTGCTTCTCTTCCTTTTTTTAATCCCTCTAGTGTTTCTACATTTGCTTTTTTATCATTTAACATTTCATTAAAAAGAGCCTCGAAATAAGCCATATCTCTTATCATGAGATGCTGATATTTATTAAGCGATCCTTTATTTTTAACAAATCTTTGATAAACTTTTAATCCTGCTGCTCCCTGTTTTTTTTTGCTATCGTTCTGTTTTTTAGTAAACATCCCTTCTGGATAATCAAATTCCTCATAGATAAAGGCTGTGGGTCTTTCACTCTCTGGCCAATCTTCAAGAGTTTCGTATTTTTCGCAATATATACAGTCCTTTTTATCTTTTTCTTTTTTTGCTGCTTCTAAAAAAGATGAACTAATAAGTATAATTATTACTGAAGCTAAAAATAATTTAATGAACGTGAAAAGATTTTTTTTATTAATTGCGTTTATTGACGCATAAGAAAACTCAGTTACTAATGACATAAGGCTCATAAGTAAAGGATATTGAACTCCTTTTGTTTGATAAGGTCAATTAAAAAATATTGATTATTTTCCTTATATATATAATAGAGTATCCAAGAAAAACCCATATTGGTTTAGAAAAAGAAAAGTTGTAAAATTTAAGAAAAATATGATTGGAATTTTGGGAGGAATGGGAACTCAAGCAGGTCTTGATTTCTGCAATAAATTAGCAAAATTAAATAAAGGTAAAACAGATCAAAAATATCCTTTATTTCTACTGTATAATAAATCAAATATACCTGGTCGTCCTGAAAATCTAAGTAAATATAAGAAAGTTTTAAAAAGTCTTTTAGATGGATGTATTTTTTTGCAAAAAAATAAATGCAAATTCATTGTTATACCTTGTAATACTGCTCATTACTGGTTTGATGATCTTCAAAAAAAGATACGAATTCCAATTATCAGCATGCCTAAAGTAGTTTATTTTAATGCTGTAAAAACCTGTAAGAAAAATTCAAAGATTGGTTTATTGGCTACTTACGGAACCTTAAAAACAGGTATTTATAATAAGTTTTTTGATAAAAATTATAAGTTGATTAACCCAAATAAATTTATTCAATCAAGAAACGTAAATAAAGCTATCAGATTAGTTAAGATGGGTAAAATTAGAGAAGCAGAAAAAGCCATAAAACCAGCAGTTAATTATCTTATTAAAAAAAAATGTAAAAAGATCATTTTGGGCTGCACAGAGTTGCCAATTGCAATTTTCGCGTATAAATCTTTTAAGAAAGCTAAGCTTTCAAAAACATTTTTAGATCCAAATTTAATTCTAGCTGAAGCTTCAATGAAAAAATATAAATGAAAAAAATATTATTAATAATTCTTATTAGTGCAACTTTTTCGCTTCATGCTAATGAAAATGCTAAAGAAAAAAAAATAGCAAAATATGTAATGGAAAATATTCAAAAAGATTATGTAAATTGTTACAGCTTTTACAAGGTAGCAGCTGAAAGTTTTAAAAAGGCGGGAAAAGAAAAACAGTTAATTGATAGTTTGGAGGAAAGTGCAGATGTAGCTTTAAAATATAATTATGATCTAGGTGAAATAATGGGTTTAAATCCTGAGGTTATGGCTCAAATGACAAAAGATACAGTAAATAATTTTGTAAATTTAGCCAATAAAGACTTTTCTTTGTTAGCTAAAAAATATGGTCTTGTTTGCAAAAATTTAGTTGAAAATCCTGAAGAAAGAACAAATTATTGGGAAGATAAAGGTAAAAAATTAATTAAGTGAAAAAGAATATTTTAAGATTAAAAATAATTCAAATTTTTAGAAAACATCTACTATCTAAGAAAGACTCAGAAATTTGTACAGATTATTTGATTAAAGCAGAGCTGGTTGAGGCTAAATCTCATGGCTTGGTAAGATTAAAAATGTACTGTGATCGATTACAAAAAAAATTAATAAATCCAAGACCTAAAATTAAAATTAGAAAAATCAGTTCATCTATTTCTCATATTGATGCAGATAATAGCATAGGCTTTGTTTCTGCTGATATAGGAATTGCTCAAGCTATCAAAAATGCAAAGAGAACTGGCATAGGTTTAGTTGCAATAAAAAAAAGTGGACATTTTGGATTATCTAGTTTTTATGCAGAACAGGCTGTTAAAAAAAATTTAATTGTATTTTGTTTTACAAATGCGCCCCCTGCGCTGGCACCTCATGGAGCTAAAAAATCTTTATTTGGGACTAATCCAATCTGTTTTGGTGTGCCAACTGGCAAAACTCCTTTTATATTAGATTCGTCAACTTCATTAATTAATAGAGGAAAGATTAGACAAGCGCACAAATTAGGAAAAAAAATTCCTTATGGAGTAGCTTTAGACAAATCAGGTAAAATTACAACTAATGCAAAGAAAGCTCTAGATGGAACTCAATTGCCAATAGCTGGATTTAAAGGGTCAGGATTAGCTTGGATGGTAGATATTTTAAGTGGAGTTTTAACTGGAAGTAATCACGGTGGAAAGATAAAGGATCCATTTGATGATTTTAGTGGTCCGCAAAATGTGGGCCATCTATTTATTACAATAGATCCAAAAGTTTTTGTTGGTAAACAATTTATGAAAGAAATTAAAAAAAATATAAAATTAGTTAAAAGACTTCCCAAAGCAAAGGGTTTTAGCTCTATTCTTTACCCGGGAGAAAGAAAAAATAAATTGTATAAAAAGAATTTAAATAAAGATATATCTATACCTAAAAAAATTTTAAAGGAAATTAACCAGTTACATGCTGTCTAAAAAAAAAATTATTTGTCCTGTTAATCTATTAAAAATTGCAAAAAACAAGGGTCCTGTAGAAGCTGTAATAGTAAATGCTGGTAAAAAAGTTGCTCTAGAATCAGCTAAACAAGCTGTCGAAGCAAATTTGATTATTCCTTTTTTTGTAGGCGATAAATCTTTAATAGAAAAAATTGCTGAAGAAATAAAATGGGATATCTCAAAATATAAGATTATTCATGAACCTATTGAAAATAATACTGCTCCAATTGCAGCTAAGTTAGCTAGCGAAGGGAAAGTAAAAATTATCGTAAAAGGACATATCCATACTGACGTATTAATGAAAGCAGTTTTGAAAAGAGATTTGAATTTGATTGGAAAAAAAAGATTAAGCCATGTTTGGCATATGACTTTAGAAAAAAACGATAAACCATTAATAATTACTGATGGAGCATTAAATGTTTTGCCTAAATTAGAAACTAAAATGCATATACTTAAAAATTCAATTGATTTTGCAAAACGTATCGGTATATCAAAACCAAAAGTATCTGTATTGTCAGCTACAGAAGAGGTTTTAGATAGTATGCCTAGTTCAGTTGATGCTAAAGAATTAACTAAAAGAGCAAATGAAGAAGGTATTGAAGCTGATGTTTTTGGCCCAATGGCTTTTGATAATTCAATTTCTGAAAAAGCCGCCGAAATTAAAGGAATAAAAAATACTGTAGCTGGAAAAACCGACATATTACTTGTTCCAAATGTAGAATCAGGCAATGGTTTAGTTAAAATGATGATTTTTTTTATGGGCGCTTGTGCAGCAGGTGTAGTTGTAGGAGGAAAAGTTCCAGTAGTGATTACTAGCAGAGCTGATGATGTTGAAGCTAGATTAGCCTCTATAGCAGCAGCTGTAGTAGCCCTTTGATGAAGACTTTAAGAAATTGGGACAATAAAACTTGGCTTTCTTCGAATAAGTACATCCTTAGTTTCTACAAATTCTTAAAATTAAAAGTACGATTCAATAATAATATTAAAGTTCTCGATATTGGTTGTGGTAGAGCAAATATTATTAGTTTTCTTCAAAGGAAGCATAAATTTCAAAATAAACCTATAGGGATAGACATAATAAAAAGTAAAAATACAAAAAAGAATATAATTTTCAAGAAAATTGATGCTATAAAATATTTAAAAAAAACAGATGAAAAATTTGATTTAATCTTAATTAAGCAAACTATTCATTTCTTTTCTAAAAATAAACTTAATATATTAATAGATCTTGTAAAAAAAAAACTTAATAAAAAAGGTCAAATATTAATTTTTTCACTTAAAACTAAAAATAATAAAATACCAAGTTTTAAAAGAATGAAAATTAAATTAATCTTGAGTTTAAAGAAAGATGAAGATTTAATTAAAAAAATAAAGAAAAAGCTCATCAAATACAAAATTAGTCATTTTAATTTTAAAGTATCTATATCTAAGTCAAAATATATAAAAATGATAAAAAATAAATATATCTCTTGTCTATTAAATTTTTCTAGAAAAGAGATAAAAAAAGGTGTCGAAGAAGTTAAATCTGACTTTAAAAATCAAATAAACTTCACCGACACATTAATTTGTATCAATTATAAAAAATAATTATTTTCCTGGTTCTTTGTACGTAGAAGCCATCTTTTGAGCTGTTTTAGCTATTTCATTAAGATTAACATCTTCTAAAATAGTAAAATCAGATATTGCGCCACTAGATGTTGCAACCATTGAAGCTGCAGCAGCTTGCTCAAATGTACCTTCTATCTCAGCCATAAAGTCATACTTACCTCTCAAACCAGCGTATCTAGTTACCTTAGCACCAACTGATGCGGCTAGTGCAGAAGTTGCTGCTTTTCTATCTGTAGATGGATTGCTAATAAATCCTCCAAGACCTTTAGCAGTATACTTTCCTAAAGTTATAAATTTCGCCATCGTTTCCCCCCTTTCTTATTTTTCAACTATTACTGTTCCAGAGTGAGGATCTGTAACTCCTAACTCTGAAGACAATTCTTCTAAAGTATGCCTAGCTTTATCCAAAAATTCTATCATTTTTGGTCTTGCTTTAGCTATATCATCTTCAGAATTCCATTCGCCAATCATAAAAAATTCGTTAGGTTTTGTTTCAACATACTTTGCTGAAATTTGCCCATCAAACTTTGGCATCTCATCAATTATTTTTAAATACTCGTCTCTGCTAGATGATTTGACTTTACATCTAACTATATTCATAAATTTTGCCACCGTTCCTCCTTTTATTAAACGTAAATCTTATCAGCTAAACCGTAACAGAGAATAGCGCTAATAATTACAAGAACAATTGGTGCATATATTCCATCGTTTTTTGTTTTTTTAGTTAAACCTGTCTTATCAATTTTTAACGTGTAAAAATTTGCGGCTAATATTGAAACGTTAATTATAAAAACTAAGTTAAAGAACGCCCAAGTAGCAACTAAACCTCCTGATCTTATAAAGGCTACATAGATCGCCATTAAAACGATTGCAACCATGAATGAGCCAGCGAATCTAGTTATTAGAGTAGCTGTCTTATCTACCCCTCTACCTTTAAGAAATTTTTTAGTATCAAAAACTAATTGGTAAGCATAACTACCCACTATTATAAAATGAGCTAAGTAAATTATTAAATAAAATGCGTTTCCAAATTTATCTATCATATTTATCCTTTTAGTTATCCTTTATATTGCTCCAAAAGGTCTTCACCCATTGGAGTTGTAACTGATTTCTCTAAGACTACTCCAGCTGCTGCTCTTTCTTTATGAAGTTCCTCATCAGCCTTAAAAGCTTTAAGACCATCCATTGTATCAAATCTTATAATGGTAGTGATTTTTGACTCATTATCTTTTTCTGTTCCAGCATAAAGAAATGTCATACCGTATTTTTTAATCTTTTCTGAATTGCTGTGAACCATCGCTTTCCACTTTGCAAAAGTAGCGATTGGTCCTTCTATTTTTACTATCATATTATACTCCTTTAATTATTATTCCATTAGCCACTGAGTTTGCTAATCGAATTGGTTTAATAGGTTTATATTCCTCAGAATTATACCACTCCCATGCCTTTTCATAAGTTGGGAATTTAATTACGACAGTTCTTGGATGCTTCCATTCACCATCAATAACTTTAAATTCTCCATTTCTTACGAGATATTCTCCTCCAAATTTTTCTACAGTTGGTTTTACTTTTACAACATATTCCTTGTAGGCATCAGAATTTTTAACATTTATATTGGCAATAACGTATCCACTCATAAATTAACCTGCATAAATAGTTCTGGATAATTTTTCTATTTCTTCTTTTGAACCAGGAATTAGTTTATAGATAAATTTATTACATTTATCATTCATACCTTTGTCAAATGGTTTGCCATAAACTTTGTCTACATGTTCGTTCATGCCTTTGTTCATCTCATCATCACTAACTTGTTCTTTTTGAAGAAAAGATCGTATTACTTTAACTGATGCTAAAGCCATTTCCATATCTGTAACCTCGATTGAATCAGCAGGTAAAACAGCTGTTGCACTATAATGTCCCAGACATTGTATTGTTTCTTCTTTTTGTTTTTTAGTTATATGACCTCCTGCATAAGCAGAGGAAAAAACTAAAAAAGATAACATTATAAAAATTTTTTTCATAAGTACTCCTTTTGAATAAATGAATTCTATTTCAAATGATTTAAGATTATCTATGTTAAAAATTTATTTCAGGTATGCAATTTGTCTACAACTATAGGACGAACTAGGGAATAAGTATGATTTTAGGAGCAACACAAGTTCCATTATGTATTTCTTGGAAAGCCTCAGATCCTTTTTTAAGGTCTCTATATTCAATCCAACCAAGATCACCTAATTTTTTTTCTCTTAAAATAGCTATAGTCTGTTCAAAATCTCTATTTGTATAACAATATGTTCCAACTAAAGTAACTTCTTGGATTGTTAGTTTCTTAAAGTTAAAAGTTCCAGATGGTTCAGTTAAACCTATATGAATTATTGTTCCTCCTGGCGCGATAGATTTAATTGCTTGATGACGGGTAACTTCTAGACCGACAGACTCTAAAATTAAATCATAATTATTTTCTTTAATTGATTTGTCATTTGGAGATACAAAATTTGCATCTAAATATTTACCACACTCATCTAATCTTTTTTTATTTGGGTCTGACATCAAAATATTGGTAGCTTTTTTCTCTTTATTTAAAAATAAACCACATAGCAAACCTATCGCACCTGCCCCTTGAATTAATATCTTGCATTCGGATAAAGGTTTTTTCAAATTTTCTTCAGCTAATAAAACAGCATGTAAAGCCACTGCTGCAGGTTCGGCTAATGCCGCTTCTTTAATGCTTAGTTTTTTTGGAACTTCAAAAATATTTTTTTCTGGTACTGATACTAATTCTGCCAACCCTCCTTCTCTTTTAATTGGTGTGCTCATACCTATCATTGATCTTTTTGGACATAAATGTTCTCTCTCATTTTTACAGTAATCACAATTTTCACAACTTATTAAAGGATTTATAACAACATCTTTATTTTTGAATTTGCCATCTAGGCTAGTTCCGCTTACTTCGTGGCCTAATATTAAAGGAGGTATTCTTCTTTCATCCTTGCCATGAAAGGCATGCATATCTGAGCCACATATGCCAGAAGCTTTTACTTTAATTAACGACTCACCAGATTTAGCTATTGGATCTTTTTCTTCTCTGAAATCTATTTTGTTAGTACCAGTATAAACTAGTGCATGCATTAATTTGAAAAACCGTATTTTCTTAATCTTACATCTGCAGTTCTAGCATGAGCTTCCATGCCTTCTGCTCTTCCAAGTCTAGCTGCTGTTGCGCCTACTACCTTTGTAGCTTCTTTTGTCATTCTTTGGAAAGTTAAAGTTTTTATAAATTTTCCAACAAATAATCCGCCGGTATATCTTCCGCCACCTTTAGTTGGTAAAATATGATTAGTTCCTGAGCATTTATCGCCATACGCAACAGTTGTTTCTTCTCCTAAAAATAAAGATCCATAATTTCTTAATCTTTTTAACCACCAATCTAAATTTTCAGCATGAACTTCTAAATGTTCCGATGCATACTTATCGCTAACTTCTGCCATTTCCTCATTAGTATCGCATAAAATTACTTCTCCATAATCTTTCCAAGCCGCTTCTGCATTAACTTTTGCTAATTCTGGTAACTCTTTGATTAATTCTGGAACCCTTTTCATTGTAAAATCTGCTAACGATTTTTCAGTTGTAAATAACCAACCCGGAGAATTATAACCGTGCTCCAATTGACCAACTAGATCAACTGCAACTATTTCTTTATCTGCAGACTTGTCTGCAATAATTGCAATTTCAGTAGGACCGGCAAATTGATCAATACCAACTTTTCCATAAACTATTCTTTTAGCTTCTGCTACGTATTGATTTCCTGCTCCAACTAAAAAATCAACTGGGGGATTGTTAAAACAACCATGTGTCAAAGATCCTATAGCTGCAACTCCTCCTAAATTCATTATTACATCTGCACCACAATGATTTGCAGCAAAAATTATTCCAGCATTAGCTCCGTCTTTGTCTTTTGGAGGGCTAGCACAGATAATAGTTTTTACACCAGCAACTTTAGCAGGTGTAATCGCCATTACAGCAGAGGAAATATGTGCATATCTGCCTCCAGGAATATAACATCCGGCAGTATCAACTGGGATTAGCCTTTGACCTGCAAATAATCCTTTTGATAATTCAACTTCAAAATTATTATTCATGCTTTTTAACTGGTGTTCTGCAAACTTTTTGATTCTGTCGTGAGCAAATTTCACATCGTCTTTAGTTTTTTGATCAACTTTTTTAATGGCTTCTTCAATTTTTTCTTTAGAAACAATAACTTCACCTTCGTATTTATCAAATTTTTTATTAAGATCTTTTAGTGCTTCCTCTTTTCTTTTAGCAATGTCATTAAGAATATCTTGTACAGCTGCCTGTGTTTTGTGATCATCAGTCTCTGGGGTCTTAGCTGCTTTTTTTATATATTTAATTGCCATAAAGTAATGTTGGTAACCACAAAGCAATTTGTGGAAATAATACTATTAATACTAATCCAATAATTTGCAAGACCATAAATTGCATCATTCCAAAATAAATATCTTTTAAATCCCATTCAGGCACAACACCTTTTAAAAAATAGGCTGAAAGCGCTACTGGTGGAGAAAGCCAGGCGGTTTGGAGATTTACAGCAACTAATATAGCAAACCATGTTAAATTAAACCCAAGTGCTTCTACCAAAGGTAAAATTATTGGAATAATAATCATTACAATTGGCACCCACTCTAAAGGCCAGCCAAGCAAGAATATCATTACCATTATCATTGCCAAAATAAGATACTTGTTCATCTCTAAGCCTAATAAAAATTCAGTTAATAGTGTAGGAGTGCCTAATCTTGCAAATACTGCTCCAAAAAAATTAGAAGCTGCAACTAAAACCATTATTAAAGCCGTTATTTCTAAAGTTTTAACTAAAGCTTCCTGTAATTTTGATAATGTTAATTTTTTATATGCCAGCGATAAAAGAAGAGCGCCCATCGCCCCGCATCCTGCTGCTTCTGTAGGTGTAGCAAAACCAAATAAAATACTTCCAAGAGCAGCAAAAACTAAGGCCGCAGGAGGAACTAATCCAAGGAAAAATTCGATCCAGACTTTGCTCATGCTTGTAGCTCTCATATCTTCTGGTAAAGGTGGTCCAAGCTTTGGATTCAACATACATCTAACTGTGGTGTAAGCTGCGTATAAAGTAGCTAATAAGATTCCTGGAAATATCGCAGCTGCAAATAAATCGATTACAGGAATTTCCATTATTGGCCCCATTACAACAAGCATAATACTTGGAGGAATTAAAATACCCAAAGTACCTCCTGCAGTAATTGTTCCTGCAGCTAACCTTACGTCATAACCAGACCTGTTCATTGATTTTGCAGCCATAATTCCCAAAATTGTTACCGAAGCACCGACAATTCCTGTTGCTGCTGCAAAAATTACAGAGACAAATAATACTGCATAATAAAGAGAGCCTCTAACTCTTGCCAACATTAATTGGAATGCAGAAAAAAGTCGTTCCATTAGACCTGCCTGTTCCATCATAATTCCCATAAATACAAAGAGCGGAACGGCGGCAAGGGTTTGTTCGGTCATTACCATAGAAAACTGCAAGGTCATTAAGTAAAAAACAAGTTTACCAAAACCTAAATAACCAAAAACAAATCCCAAAAATATTAAAGTAAAAGATATTGGAAACCCAACAAATATTGCAAAAAGCATCACTCCAACTAGAATAAAACCAAGAACAGCTGGATCAATTATCTCTGCAATCATTTATTTTCTCCTGGCCACTCACCTTTTTCTTTAGCCCAATAACTCTTAAGTAATTCTGAAATACCTTGAATAAGAAGAAAAATAATTCCAATTAATAAACACGTTTTTATTGGCCACATATATGGCATCCAAGTAGTATCCATTCCTCTTTCACCTCTTCTAATTGACTCCTCTACATAACCAATAGTCATGTAAAGAAATACAAGTAGTCCTGGAAAATAAAAAATAATGTATAACCAAAAATCAATCAATCCTTGGTTTTTAATTTTAAAATTTCTGTATAAAAAATCTGCTCTAATGTGAACTCCTTTTGATAGTGCATAACCTGCTCCCAACATAAATAGTGCCCCATATAAAAAACGACTAATGTCATAGGCCCATATAGTAGGAGCTAAAAATAATTTTCTCATTATGACTTCGTAAGTCATTGCAAAAATTAGAGGCATTAGTATCCAACAAACTATACTGCCTACTCTCTTGCTGAATTTATCTATTGATGTAATTGTTTTTGCCATCCATAGAGGCATATCATCAGGCATTTTATCTGACCCGCCACGTCTTTCGGCAATCATTTCGTCTGAAATATCAATTTTTGAAGTTTTTTTAACCATATAAAAAATTATTATCCCAAAAAAATTAGAGCGGGCTTTAAAACCCGCTCTAAAATATTTTTAAAGTTATTTACTTATTACTTCAATGTCGCTGCGTGAGCCATTCCTAGCTTAGCATTTGACATTTGAGCACCACTCCAGAATGGAACAGCTATATCAGCAAATTCTTTCATTGATTTATAAACTTTAGCGAAAAACTTGTTATCCGCTGCGTTTTTATTCAATGTTTTCTTTGCTGCTGCCATATATTCTGTAAAGTAGTCTGTTGGAGTATCTTCTAAGATAACACCATGCTTAGTAGTTAATTCTCTTAAAGCTTTTCCATTTTCATAGATTCTATAGCTTAAAGATTTTGCTAATGAAGCATTTGCAGCTACTTCAAGAGATTTTTTCTCATGAGCAGTCATTTTTTTGTAAGTTTTTCCAGTAATATAAAAGTCAGCATTAACCACTACTTGGTGTAAACCTTGTAAGTAATAGTGTTTTAGAACTTTTTGGAAACCGAATGTTAGATCTGGTTTCGGACAACACCATTCTGCTGCATCGATTGTACCTGCTTGCAATGCTGGTAAAATATCTCCACCACCCATTGCTACAGATGCTATACCGATATCTTTATAAGTTTGACCAGGAATTCCTGGAGGCGTTCTGAACTTGTATTTTCTAAAGTCAGCCATATCTTTAATTGGTTTTGGAAACCAACCTAAAGCTTCTGGGCCTACTGGTTGAAGCATAAATCCTTTTATGTCTCTTCCCATTTCTTTCCAAAGTTGGTCGTATAATTCTTTACCACCACCATATTGGAACCAAGATAAGAAAGCTAAGTTATCTATACCTACTCCACCGCCAGCTACTGGTGACCCAAATAACATAGCTGCTGGATGATCGCCTGACCAATAGTGAGTCCAAGCAAATCCACAGTCGATTAATCCCTTGTCAACTGCATCTAATGTTTCTTTAACTCCAACAACTGCTCCAGCTGGTAAAATTTCAAATTTTAACGAACCATCTGTAAGTGCTGTTACAGTGTCAGTAAAGTCCTTTAACATTTTCACTTCATCAGCTTTAGTGTTAAGAACGGTCTGACATTTTAATGTTTTAGCGTTTGCAGTACTCATTGAAAAACCAACGAATACAGCCAAACTTAAAACTACAGTTAATAATTTTCTCATTATTCCCCCGTTTAATTATTGTTAATTGCAGAATTAAACCTCTTTAAAAATTCAGAGTCAAATAATAGTATTAAAACCCTAGGTTGAATTTCACGCATTGGCAATTAAGAATTTTCCTCCTATAAGTATAATTTACCTATGGAAGAATTTGATTACATAATAATTGGAGCAGGGTCAGCAGGATGTGTCCTTGCCAATCGATTAACTGCTAACCAAAAGAATAAAGTTCTTTTAATAGAAGCTGGAGGAAAAGATTCATATCCATGGATACACATTCCAGTAGGTTATTATAAAACAATGCATAACCCAAAAGTAGATTGGTGTTTCCATACAGAAAAAGATGAAACAATGAACAATAGATCCATTCGCTATCCTAGAGGTAAAACTTTAGGAGGTAGTTCTTCTATTAACGGTCTTCTTTGGATTAGAGGTCAGAGTAATGATTATGATAACTGGAGACAGCAAGGAAATACTGGTTGGGGTTGGGATGATGTTCTTCCATACTTTTTAAAATCAGAAAATAATGAATTAGGTAAAGATGAATTTCATAATGATAAAGGACCAATAACTGTTACAAATAAAAAAATTAATCTAAAAATGTTAGAGGAATTTCAAAATGCAGCTGAGGAATTCGGTATTCCTAGAATAAATGATTTTAATAGAGGTGATAACTTTGGAGTAGGTTATTTTCAATTCACTACTACACGTAAAAAATTATTAAAATTACGTTGTAGTGCTGCTAAAGGTTATTTGAATCCTGTAAAAAAAAGATCTAATTTGAAAATAATAGTTAATGCTCATGTCCAAAAGATAAATTTTGAGGGAAAAAAAGCTACTAGTGTAAGTTTTTATAGAAATGACAAATTAACAACTATAAAAGCAAATAAAGAAATATTGCTCTCTGCAGGATCTATTGGATCTCCTCATATTCTACAAGTATCTGGTTTAGGAGATGCGCAAAAATTAAAAAATTATGGGATATCTATTGTTCAAGAACTAAAAGGTGTAGGAAAAAACTTACAAGATCATTTAATGTTTAGACCTGTTTATAAAGTAAAAAACTTAAAATCTTTAAACGGTAAAATTAATAGTTTATTCGGAAATCTACTAATAGGGTTAGAGTATATACTTAATCAAAGTGGACCGATGACAATGGGAGCTAGCCAGGTTTGTGGATTTCTCAAAAGTGATCCATCAAGAGCTACTCCTAATTTACAATTTCATGTTCAACCAATTAGTACTGATATCTTGGGAGCTACTAAAATGCATGATTTTGATGGTATCACTCCAACTATCGCAAATATTAGACCTACTAGCAGAGGTGAAATAAATATAACAAGTGAAGATAGCAGAGATAATCCAAAAATTAAAATGAACTATTTATCCACCCAAGACGATAGAGACGTAGCAGCAAAAAGTTTAAAAATTGTAAGAAAAATAATGCTAGAAACAAATGCATTCAAAAAATACGAACCAGAAGAGTATAGACCAGGAGTACACATTACTAATGATGAAGAATTAGTTCAGGCTGGTAGCGAACACACCCAAACAATCTTTCATCCTGTTGGGACTTGTAAAATGGGAAATGGAGACGACTCAGTTGTTGATGAAAAACTAAAAGTAAGAGGAATAGAAAATTTAAGAGTTATAGATGCATCAATCATGCCTAATATCACCTCGGGCAATACAAATGCACCTACTATAATGATTGCTGAAAAGGCTGCAGACATGATATTGAATCAATAAATATGTCAGAACAAGTAATTATATTTTCTCAAATAGTTTTTATAGATCTAGTTTTAGCAGGAGATAATGCAATCATAATTGGAATGGTTGCATCAAAGTTTCCTCCTGATCAAAGAAAAAAAGTTATCTTTTGGGGCATAGGTGGAGCCGTAGTTTTAAGAATAATTCTAACTTTGTTAACAGCTTACCTTTTGCAAATTACAGGATTAAGATTGATAGGTGGAATTCTTCTTCTTTACGTAATTTATAAACTTTATACCGATGTTATTAAAGATAAAGAAATTAATAATAAAAATATTAAAGTAGATAGATCGAATTTACTAAAAGCTATCTGGACTATTTTATTAGCTGACTTTACTATGAGCCTAGACAATGTATTAGGAGTAGCAGGAGCTGCTGGGCACCATTATCATTTATTAATCTTTGGATTAGTCTTATCAATTATTTTAATGGCGGTAGCAGCTAATTTGATTTCAGAATGGATCAAAAAATACAAGTGGATTGCTTGGGTTGGTTTATTAGCTATACTATTAGTGGCTATAGATTTAATATACACTGATCTCAAGTTGATTTTATAAATATGTATTTAAAAAGATATAATTTAAAAGGAAAGTATTCTTTAGTAACTGGAGCAGGTAAAGGTTTGGGTCGGGCTTGCGCAATAGCTTTAGCTGAAGCAGGATCAAATTTAATTTTAATAAGTAGAACAAAAAAAGATTTGGACTCTGTTTCAAAAATAGCAAAAAAACATAAAGTAAAATGTAAAACTTATGTATGTGATTTAACTAATTACCTCCAACTAAAACAAGTCATAAATAGCCAACAAAAAATTGATGTTTTAATTAATAACGCAGGAACAAATATTCCAGAACATTTTTTAAAAATCCGTAAACAAGACATGGAGAAAGTTGTTAAAATAAATACTATTGCAGCTTTCAATGTTGCTAATTTAGTAGCTTTAAAAATGATTCAAACAAAAAATAGAAAAAAGATTGGTGCTGCCATAGTTAATATGTCTTCGCAAATGGGTCACGTTGGAGGTCCTATTAGAAGCGTTTACAATATGACAAAATTTGGTATTGAAGGATTAACAAAAGGTATGGCAATTGATTTAGCTAAATACAATATAAGAGTTAATACTATTGCTCCTACGTTTGTTGTTACTCCGATGACAAAAAAATTTTTTAAAAATAAAAATTTTAGAAAAGAAGTTTTAGGTAATATTCCTTTAGGAAGATATGCAGAACTACCTGAAATATCATCTGCTGCAGTTTTTCTAGCTTCAGATGCAGCCTCTATGATAACCGGAACTTCATTATTGGTAGATGGCGGATGGACAGCAAGATAATAAAAATATTTTTATTTTTAATACTAATTTTTTCATACCAAAGTTTATCTGCAGTAGAATTCATAGGAAAATTTAATCAAGGCTCTTTTATTCTGGGAAAAACAAATCCTGGATCAAAAGTTAAGATAGATAATAAAGATGTCCTGGTTACTAAAGACGGTTATTTTGCTTTTGGCATAGGACGAGATAGAAAAAATGACGTGACTATTCGAATAGTAAAAGATCAAAATTTAGATGTAATTATAAAAAAAGTTTTTAAAAGAAAATACAAGATACAAAGAATAGACGGCCTCCCAGAAAAAAAAGTTACTCCTCCTAAAGAAGTATATGAAAGAATAAAAAGAGAGAATAAAATAATTGTAGAAGCCAGAGAAATAGAGAGTAACTTAACTTTTTTTACCAAAAAATTTATTAATCCACTTGATAAAGCCATAGTCACTGGAGTTTATGGGAGCCAAAGAATTTTAAATGGAAAACCGAAATGGCCACATTATGGAATTGATTTTGCTGCAAAAGAAGGAACTAAAATTAAGGCTATGTTAGATGGTACAGCAACTATGGTGGAACCTGATTTATTTTATACAGGTGGTACTTTAATTTTTGATCATGGACATGGGATTTCCACTTTGTATATGCACTTAAAAGATATTTATGTAAAAAAAGGACAAAAAGTGAAACAAGGAGAAATAATAGGAACAGTAGGATCTACGGGTAGATCAACAGGCCCTCACTTAGATGTTAGACTCAATTGGTTTGGAGTAAGATTAGATCCTGCTACTGTTTTGGATTTAAAATGAAATTAAAAAAAATTATACTAAATGTTTCTTTAGTAGTTTTTCCTTTATTGGTTTTAGAAATTCTATCATCGATAGTAATTTATAATAAAGAAAAAAAAGTTGGAATTTTTTTTTCCCTATTTAGTTTAGAAAAGACTCAACAAGTGAATTACAAGATTAATTGGGATAAACTAAATAATAAAATAATTCCAGGAAAATACAGACATAAATTGAGCGATGGGAAATTTATAGAATATACAATTAATTCAAAAGGTTTTAGAGGAAAAGAATTTAAAACTAAAAAAAATACTGATTTTAGAATAGTTGCTTTTGGTGGTTCTACAACCATGGGGCTAGAGAGTCCAGACGATTTTACTTATCCAGCTCAATTAGAAAAATTATTCAAAAAAGGAAACTACAATGTAGAGGTTTTAAACTTTGGATTAAGCTCAAAATCACTTAATTTTATTAGAGAAATATTATTTACTGAAACAATTAAACTTAACCCAGATTTTATAACCATTTACTCTGCTAGAAACCCAGTTATGTATGACTCGGTTGGAACAAAAATAAAAATAGACGAGATCAAATTCCCAAAATTACAAAGAGTGAATTTATTTTTAATTAATAATATTATGTCTTACCGATTAATGTTTAAAGTTTATAGGAAAATTCTTAGCTCAAATATTGATACAAATAAAATAATATCTCCTTACGATGAAAAAATAGAGCACAATATTTATTATTTTACCAATCAATATTTTGACACCATAAAACAAATTGTTAATTATTCTGAAAAATTTAAAATTAAAGTTGTATTAATAAAACAAGCAACTTATTTTAATCCCAAAATCCAAGCAAATATTGAAAAAAAATCTTTAGAAGAATTAATGACAATTTTAAAAACCTTAAGAGAAAAAAATTTTTATGGTTTAAATTATGAAGAAAGTTTCTGGATAATAACAATTGCTATTTTAAATAAAAATTTAGAAAAATTTTCAACACATCAAAATGTTATTCTTGTAGATCCAATCAAAAATCTTTTGTCTAATAAAAATAATTTTAAAGATTATTTGCACCTATCCACTGATGGAAATAAAATTTTAGCTGAGTCAATTTTTAATGCTTTAAAAAACAATATGTAATGTTAGAATAAACTCTATAAGTATATTATATGATTAAAATTCTTAAATTAACTTTATATAACTTATTATTTTTTTTAGTGACTATTATTATTATAGAATTAACTTTTGGTTATTGGTTTGATAAAAATAACCTTGGGCCATATATGCGTGAGCATAGAATGAAAAAGGTTGAGTATTCTCTTCAATATAAAGGTCAAACCTTTGATCATACATATAAAAGAAACTACCATGGATTTAGAGGTGAAGAAATAAATCCAAAAAATATACAAGCTATAATTATTGGTGGAAGCACTACTGATGAAAGATATAAGCCTGAAGAGCAAACCATAACAGGATTTTTAAATAAAAAGTTATTACAAAAAAATATTAATCTTAAAATTATAAATGCAGGTATAGAAGGACAATCAACTTTAGGCCATATCTTTAATTTCAAAGTCTGGTTTCCTAAACTCAAAGAATTTAAACCTAAATATATAATTTTCTATATTGGGATTAATGATTTTCTTACTCCAGTTGACCAATTAACAGAGTATCAGTCTCATGATGGTCACATTGTAAACCCTCATTTAAATGAACAAATAAAAGATAATATCAAATCAAGAAGTATTTTTTATGATTTATTGAGAAAGACTAAGCATAAATATTATACTTCGGATAAGCCAAAAGTTATTTATGATTTTGACCACAGTGTAGAAAAATTTCATGAAGATAAAAAATATAAATTTTTGAAATATGATAATGCTTTAAAAATCTATGACATCAAAGAGTTAATGAAGGAAAACCAAAAAAAAATTAATTATTATTTAAAAAATATAGATATACTTTATAATGAGGCAATCAAACTTGAAGCTACTCCCATTTTTATAAACCAACTTGATCACGAAGGAAATTACAATAAGAAATTATTGTCATTAAATTATGCTTTAATTAATCATTGTAAAAAAAAAAATTACAAATGTATTGATTTAGCCAGAAAATTAGAGGGTCAAAAAGATTATTGGTGGGATGGAACCCATACTACTGCAAAAGGATCTGAAGTAATTGTCGATCTAATCTTTCCTGAATTATATAGTTACATGCGATAAATTTAAAATTTTAATCTAATTCAAATTTATTTTTATAATCTTTAATTAAAGATTTGTTTTGATATTCTTTAAATAAAATAAAATTTTCAATTACCAAAATATCTAAATTTGTCCCCATAAAACAATTATATGCATCTTCTATAGAACATACTATTGGTTCTCCCCTTACGTTAAATGAGGTATTTACTAACACAGGACACTTGGTAATATTCTTAAATTCATTTATTAAATCATGATATTTAGGGTTTGTTTCTTTGTGAACAGTTTGTATTCTTGCCGAATAATCAACGTGGGTAATTGCAGGAATTGATGATCGTTTGATATTAAGTTTATCTATGCCAAATAAACTCTTGTCACTATCAGACATTTTTACTTGTTTTGTTTTATGGACTTCTGAAACAAGGAGCATATATGGGCTATCATAATCAAGATCAAACCATTCTGAAACATCTTCACGCAAGACAGATGGTGCAAAGGGCCTGAAGCTCTCTCTAAATTTTATTTTAAGATTTAACTCTTTTTGCATTTTTTCAGATCTTGGATCTGCAAGTATTGATCTACTTCCAAGAGCTCTAGGACCAAATTCCATTCTTCCTTGAAACCAACCAACTGTTTTACCATTCGAAAGCTCTTTTGCAGTTATTGAAATTATTTCTTTATATTCTTTCTTTTTAAAAACTGATTTTAGTTCACTAAGCTTATTTTCAATTATGTTTTCTTTAAAACTTGGTCCAAGATAAGAACCTTTCATTTGGTCTTTAAAATCCTTTCTTGGGTTATTTAATTCACGATACCAATAGGCCAAAGCTGCTCCAAGTGAACCGCCAGCATCACCAGCGGCAGGTTGTATCCAAATATCATGAAATAAATTTTCTTTTAAGATTTTACCATTTGCTACGCAATTAAGAGCCACCCCTCCTGCTAAACATAAATTTTTAACTTTATATTCTTCAGCTAGATTTTTTGTTAACCTTAAAACTATTTCCTCTGTAACTGCTTGAATCGAAGATGCAATATCCATATGAAACTGGGTTAGTAAATCTTTTTTGGGATTTCTTACTGGCTGACCAAAAAGATCAGAAAATTTTTTATTTGTCATCGTCAATCCAGTTGCATAATTAAAATATTTCATATTTAGTCTAAAAGATCCGTCATTTTTTAAGTCCATTAATTTTTCAATTATTAAATCTTTGTATTTAGGTTTTCCATATGGAGCCAAACCCATCACTTTATATTCACCGCTATTAACCTTAAAACCAGTATAGTAAGTAAAAGCAGAATAAAGTAAGCCAAGTGAATGGGGAAAATGAATTTCTTTCAACATCTTTAAATTATTATCTTTACCTATTGCTACAGTAGTAGTGGCCCATTCACCTACTCCATCTAGTGTTAAAACTATTGCTTCTTTAAAAGGTGATGGAAAAAAAGCACTTGCCGCGTGACTATAATGATGTTCTGAAAATTTAATTTTATTTATATCTTTAAAATTTTCGTCATGTTGCTTTAGTTGATCAAACAAAAATTTTTTCTGAAATAGTTTCTCTCTTAACCAAATAGGCATTGATAAACTAAAAGATTTAAAACCTTTAGGTGCAAAAGCAAGATAAGTCTCTAATAACCTTTCAAACTTTAAGAAAGGTTTTTCAAAAAAACACTATATGATCTATTTCGCTTAATTTTAAATTTGATTCTTTTAAAATATAGTTTACTGCATTTACAGGATATCTCGCATCATGTTTTTTTCTAGAAAATCTTTCCTCTTGGGCAGCTGCAATGATGTTTCCATCAAGTATTAGAGCTGCTGCACTATCGTGATAAAAAGCTGATATTCCTAAAATTGATGTCACTTAAAAAATTGTATATATAAATGGCGCTACAGCTGATCCTTGGCTTAAAACAATTAAGACACCAAAAAGAGCTAGAACTATAATAATTGGAAATAACCAATATTTTTTTCTTTCTTTCAAAAAATCAAAAAATTCTTTTAAAAAACTAATCATTAAAACTGTTTATTCATTGGTCCTAGATCTTTAATTCTTTTAATCCAATACGATTTAAGTTTATTAGAAAATTTAACTTTAAGTAAGTCTTTTCTTGAGATTTTTACAATAAAACTTAATGGTGTTAATACAATAAAATACACTAGAGCCATTACAATTGGAGCTATAATCTTACCCAATAGTTCTCCGAATTTAATCCATAATTTATTTAAAGGTGTTAAAATTTTAGAGTTTATTAAACCAAGAATTAAAAATAAGACTGCAAAAGGGAAAAAATATATTCTAGGGCTTTCATTTTTTAATAAAGGCCACAAAGCAATTAAGAGAAATACTATAAAAAATAATATACCAAAACCTCTATTATTTTCCTTGGATTTCATTAAATCTTTTTAGTTGAGACTTTTTTGAGTTTTCATATCTGTTTTTTTTATTCCAGCAACTCTAACTGGTTTTTTCATTGCATCTCTTCTAAAAGGTTCACCTAATTCTTGATTTAAAATAACCTCAATAAAAGTGGTAATCCCTTTTTTTTGATCTTCGCAAGATTGTTTAAGCGCCTTTGTTGTCTCTTCCATTGTTTTAACAGTTACTCCTTTTAATCCACAAGCATTGGCAATTTTAGCATAGCTTAATTCTGGGTCCAATTCTGTCCCTACAAAATTATCATCAAACCACAATATAGAATTTCTCTTCTCTGCACCCCATTGATAATTTCTAAAAATTACCATTGAGATAGCTGGCCATTCTTTTCGTGCACAAGAGCTCATTTCGTTCATGCTAATTCCAAAAGCCCCATCTCCAGCAAATCCTATTACAGGCGTATCAGGACAACCAATTTTTGCACCAAGAATTGAAGGAAATCCATATCCGCAAGGACCAAATAAACCAGGCGCTAAATACTTTCTACCTTTTTCAAATGTAGGATAAGCATTACCT
This sequence comes from uncultured Pelagibacteraceae bacterium, assembly GCA_902569735.1. Lineage (GTDB taxonomy): Bacteria > Pseudomonadota > Alphaproteobacteria > Pelagibacterales > Pelagibacteraceae > Pelagilacustribacter. Next base: position 26,132 of record CACFVE010000012.1, read on the forward strand.
ATTGCACAATTATTTCCAATATCACTTGATATTATAACATCCTCTGGCATTCCAGCTTGTATAGCTCTCCAAGCTTGTCTTGGGGACATTCTATCTTTATCTCTTTCTCTAGCTTCTTTATTCCAAACCGTGCCTGGATCATCATCCTCATGGTCTAAGCTTGATAATTTTTGCAACCATGCTGATTTAGTTTGATGAATTAAGTCTTTTCTTTTTTTTCTATCTGTATCCCCTGCTGTTGAGGAAAGTTTATTTAGCAACTGTTGAGCTACAAGTTTTGCGTCTCCACAAATACCTACTGTTACTTTTTTTGTTAATCCAATTCTATCTGAATTGATATCTACTTGAATTATTTTTGCATTTTTAGGCCAATAATCTATTCCGTATCCTGGTAGAGTTGAAAAAGGATTTAGTCTTGTTCCAATAGCTAAAACTACATCTGCTTTTGCTATAAGTTCCATTCCAGCCTTAGACCCGTTATATCCTAAAGGTCCAACTGCTAAAGGGTGGCTTCCTGGAAAACTATCATTATGTTGATAGCCAGAACAAACGGGAGAGTCTAATTTCTCAGCTAATTTAACACAATCGTCTATTGCTCCTCCAATAACTACTCCGGCTCCGGATAAAATAACTGGAAATTTTGCTTCAGATAATAATTTTGCTGCTTTGTTTATGGCTTCAGTTCCTCCTGCTTGTCTTTCCAGTCTAACTATTGGAGGTAATTCTATATCAATAACTTGAGTCCAATAATCTCTTGGTACATTAATTTGTGCTGGAGCAGATCCTCTAATTGCTTTTTCAATAACACGATTTAATACCTCGGCCATTCTAGAAGGATCTCTTACTTCCTCTTGATAACAAACCATATCTTTAAATAAATTCATTTGTTCTACTTCTTGGAATCCACCTTGTCCCATAGTTTTGTTTGCTGCCTGAGGGGTTACTAAAAGCAAAGGAGTATGATTCCAATAAGCTGTTTTAATTGGTGTAACTAATCCAGTAATCCCAGGACCATTCTGAGCTATTACCATAGACATTTTTCCAGTGGCTCTCGTATAACCATCTGCAATTAGTCCTCCATTAGTTTCATGCGCAACATCCCAAAATGTAATTCCTGCATCAGGAAAAATATCAGAGATAGGCATGAAAGCAGATCCAATTATTCCAAATGCATGTTCAATACCATGCATTTGTAAAACTTTTACAAAAGCTTCCTCTGTTGTCA
>CACFVE010000013.1 GCA_902569735.1 uncultured Pelagibacteraceae bacterium
TTTCCAAACATCTGATACTTTGCAAAGAATGTATCAAAGATGCTCAACAATATGTTCCTGAATTTTTAGAAAATATAATAGATAAAAATCTGATGTGTATAAAAAATATTTTAACCCCTAATGACCAAGTTCCTCTTTTCAATGGTGGCACGGAGGAAGATTTGCAACAATTTAATAAATTTATTAATGATTTAGATTACAAATTAAAAGGTAAAAAAAATTTAGTGGGTGGTATTCAAATTTTTAAGTTTAAAAATAGTGCAATCTTTTTCGATGTAGGAAAACCTCCTGACAAAGGTTTTTCTAATAGTTATCAATCTGGACCTTTATCTTTTGAATACTATTTAGATGGAAGAAAAATTATTACTAATTGTGGATTTGGATCAAATATATCTCCTAAAGCAGAACTTTTAAGTCGCCTAACATCTGCCCAATCTACTTTAACTCTTAATGATAATTCTGTAAGCAAGTTTGAAAGAAACAAGCTCATAAATAAAATATTTGGAAATTCAATTAAAAATACTTTTAAAATTTCTGATTTGAATTTTGAGGAAAACATAGATCAAATAAAATCTATTGCTTCCCATAATGGCTATGAAAAAAAATTTGGTTGTACATATAAAAGGAAAATTTCTATAGACAAACCTACAAATAGTTTATTTGGCTGTGATGAGTTAATAAAGAAAAGAGATGGTAAACCAATTAATTATAGTTTTAGATTTCATCTTTATCCTGGGCTGACTGCAATAAAAACAATGGGTGGCAATAGTGTACTAATCCAATTGTCTAAAAATAAATCGCTTATATTTACAATTAAAAACGAGTCTATACTTATAGAAAAAAGTATATTTCTTGGAAGAAATAAAATATTAGATAATACTTGTATAACAATATCTGGTAACTTAGTTAATAAGAATAAAGTTATTCTTTGGGAAATTAAAAAAAATATCTAGTTATGAATCAAAAAATTAAGAATGCGCTTATATCTGTTTCGGATAAGGAAGATCTAAAAAGTCTCCTGAATATTTTAAAAAGATTTAAGATAAATATCATTAGCTCTGGTGGGACTTATCAAACGATAAGAAAATTAGGTTTTAAATGTATGGAAATTTCTGAATATACTGATTTTCATGAAATGTTGGATGGAAGAGTAAAAACCTTACATCCAAAAATTCATTCTGGAATTCTTTTCGATAGAAAAAAGAGCGCACATAGAAAACAAATGAAGAAAAAAAAATTTGAGTCCATTGATTTAGTTGTGGTCAATTTCTACCCTTTTAAAGAAATTTTAAAAAAAAACTCTAATAACAAAAAAATAATAGAAAACATTGATATTGGTGGTCCAAGTATGGTAAGGGCAGCTGCAAAAAATTCCAACGACGTTGTTGTTATAACTGATAAAAAAGACTATCCAGAATTTATACGAGAAATAAAAAAACACAAAGGTAAAACAAGTCATAGATTTAGAGAAAACTTGGCAAGTAAAGCATTTAGCGTAACTGCATTTTATGACTCTATTATTGCTGAATGGTATAACCAAAAGCTTGGAATTAAATTCCCAGAAAAAAAGACTTTTTTTGGAACAAAAATTAACCAGTTGCGTTATGGCGAAAATCCCCATCAAAAAAGTTCAATTTATTTAAGTGATCTTAAACATGATAAAAGTAATCTAGAACAATTGAGTGGTAAAGATTTAAGTTATAACAATTACAACGATATTTTTGCTGGGTTAGATATACTTTTTTCTGAAAGAAAAATACCATCAACTATTATAATTAAACATGCAAATCCATGCGGTGTTGCATTGAATAAATCTTCATTTAAATCTTTTATAAATGCACAAGCTAGTGATCCAGTAAGTGCTTTTGGAGGAGTAGTTGCGTGCAACTATAAGATAAACAATAAAATTGCTTTAGAAATAAATAAAACTTTTTTTGAAGTAATATTAGCTAAAGGTTTCGATAAAAAAGCTTTAAAAATATTGAAAAAGAAGAAAAACATGAGAGTAATTGATATATCTAAAATAAGTTATAATTCTGATACCACTACTAAAATTTTTGATAATTCCTTTCTTTTACAAGAAAAAGACAAAACAGTTTTTGACAGAAAAAAATTGAGGTTTGTCACAAAAATTAAACCAACAAAAAGTGAGATAAAAGATATTGAGTTTGCATTTAGAATTTGTAAATACGTAAAATCTAATGCAATTGTTATTACAAAAGATAATGCGACTATAGGCATTGGAGCAGGACAACAAAACAGGCTTGATAGCTGCAAGATAGCAACACAAAAAGCAAAAAAATTTCAGCCAAAAAAACTCTATAATTCGATTGCAGCTTCGGATGCTTTTTTTCCTTTTGCAGATGGGATGCAAACATTAATAAATGCTGGAGTAAAAGTAATTATTCAACCCGGAGGTTCAATTCGAGACAAAGAAGTAATTGCAGCAGCTAATAAAGCCAATATCAAAATGGTGTTTACTGGTACTAGACATTTTAATCATTAGTTAAATCTTATCAATTTTAGCTGCTAAAATGAAGTCGCTCTCAGCCAAACCTTTAATTGCATGAGTTGAAATCTTAATCTTTGCATATCCCCATCCAAAAGAAATATCAGGATGGTGACCTTCATTTTCTGCGATTTTACCTACGGTAGTAACAAATTTTTCACTTTCAACATAATTACTAAATTTGAAATTCTTTTCGATATAATAATTTTTTTCTTGATTTTGAAGTACATCCCAGCCATCAACTTTTTTTAAATATTTATGTATTTCTTCAACATCAAATGCAGGTATAGAACCATCACATGCAATACATTTTTTATTATGTAATTCACTCATATTTATATATAAAGTATTATTTTAATTTATATTAATATAAACTAGCAATTAAAATTATGTTTATAAACAAAAATTATTCAAATTTAAAAAAAGTCGCAGATGAAAATAGCTCTAATTATTTGCATGCAAAGCCCTTTCCCAGCATAGTTTTTGATAATTTTTTTGAGGAAGAAATTTTAAATGAAATTTTAAATGATTTTCCAAGTAATATTAAAGATATTGGAAATGAGTTTAATAACAAAGCTGAGAAGAAACTTAGCTTGAACTCTGCCGAAAAACTATCTCTTAAAACTAATAATTTTATAAATTTTTTAAATTCAGAACCATTTGTAAAATTTCTAAATGAACTTACAGGAATAAAAGAAACTTTGATTACTGACCCTTATTTAGTTGGAGGAGGACTTCATGAATTAAAGGATGGAGGATTCCTGAATATTCATGCAGATTTCAACCAACATCCTAAAATGAAATTAGATAGAAGATTAAATATTCTCATATACCTTAACCACAATTGGAAAGAAAATAATGGTGGTCATTTAGAATTATGGGATAAAGAAATGAAGAAATGTGAAAAAAAAGTATTACCTATCTTTAATAGAATGGTAATTTTCAGCACCACTGATTTTTCTTATCACGGAAATCCAAATAAAGTTAAAGTTGAAGAAAATAACTCAAGAAAATCAATAGCATTATATTATTATTCAAATGGAAGGCCGAACTCAGAAAGAAAACTAGGTCTTCATTCAACTATCTTTAGAAAAAGACCTGACTCCCATGATGTAGATGGCAATCTCGAATACAAAAAAATAATTGGTAAGATTTACTTAAAATCTAAGAAAAAAATTTAAAAATGGAGCGGGCAAAGGGACTTGAACCCTCGACCTTCTCGTTGGCAACGAGACGCTCTACCACTGAGCTATGCCCGCTTATCTTTAATCCTGAAAGTTTAACCGCATAAAACGTAGAAAGCAAGATGATGAAAAATATATTGGTGCGGTTTGATGTGTACGTATGTGGAACAAAGTCTATCCCTATACTATCACTCATGTACGGGGTTAATGAGCAATCTCTATCCCTATACTATCACTTGTTAATCTGATAATTTATACATTAGATGGAAAAAGAATTTTTGAAAGTTCTTAAAGAAATTGATAAATTGCCTTCTTTAGATAAAAAAATATTTCATAAATTAAATACATTTCAGTTGGAGGCTTTATCAAAAATAGTTTTGAAAAAAAAAGTTAAATCTTCTTCTCTGCTAAATTCTCAAAGCACACTATCAAAAGCTCAAAAATATAGATGTTTAAAAGAATTGGTAAATAAAGGTCTTTGTAAAAAAAAACACAATTTATTTTACACATTTTAATTAGCTAAACTTTTTCATAGGATAATAAGCCTAGCTAATTAATATTTTAAAATTTTTTGGTATAAGAAATAGATATATTAGTTGGATCTACTTGATCAGGTCTATCACTTCTTATGGTATCGGTTCCACCAGCAGTACCAAATTCTTCGTACTCTAATCTCACAATCCCATCGGTTGTAGCATATGAAACACCTAATCCGTAGTACATGTTAATTTCTGTTACACCGTTTTCTGTTCCGTCTGATATTTCATCATGTGCGTGCAATAAATTTTGACCAACTTTTCCAAAGAGAGTGAAATTATTTATTGGATCTGATTTTACTACTCCAGCTAATGCAATAGACTGAACATCTGTTTCCGATGACTGTGGCGTGTCAACAGTTTTTTTTGCTTGTCCAAGATTATTATAAACCGCTTCTACACCTATTCTTTCATTATAGTCGAAACCAATTAAAAATCTGTATCCAGTATCTTTATCATCGCTAGCTGTGTAAGTTAAAGATGAATATTCATGTTGGTTCATATCAGATTGGCTCAGACCAGCTCCAAAATAAAAACCTTCTGCGTTTAAAGAGAAAGTTATCATCGTAAATATGAGCGTATAAATATATTTTTTCATTTTTTTTCCTTTTAATTGTAATATTCTCATAATTGATAATATCATATATGAGAAATATCAAGTGGTATGATTGCTATTATGGCCTCAATATCGTGCATTTTTCACATGCCTGCTATTTTCTCCTTCATATTTCTAATTTTTAATATGTGATGTAAGAATGTTACATGTTATTGAAGGTAAACAAATTTAATGCAAATTTTCTCGTTTTTTCTCTCTTTGTAATTTTATTTATTTTACAGGATTTTTTTTTTAATGTTCTACAAGATTCGCCTTTACCTTTAGCGGCTTCTCTTATTTATTTGCCTCACGGTTTAAGAGTATTAGCAACATTGATTGCTGGCTCTAAAATTTTAGTTGGATTATTCATGGGTCATTTTATTACTGGGATATATATTCATTATTCTAATGGTCTATCAGCATTTTTTACCGATCCTACCATTGTCTTATTAATTCTTATAACTTCGACAATTAGTACTTTTTGTGTTTTTGTTTCTATCAAACTTTTAAAAAGGTTAGATAATAGGTTACAAGAAATTACTTTAAGAACAATAATATTAGTCTCAATCCTCTCAGCCTTAATTAATAGTTTGTTTGTCAACTTTACTTATTATTTGTTTATTAAAGATTGGAGTATCAATAATCAAATTTTTCAATATTTCATAGGAGATATAATTGGAGGTATAATTATTTTTTACATAATTAAAAATATTTATAAGAATATAAGATTTTTAGAAAAATATTAATTATCCAATTCCTTAATTTATTTAAGTCCACTAAAACAAGACAAAATCTACCCCTATGCTATCACTTGCAAAAAATTATGAATATTTTATATTAAAGAATAATGTTGTTAAACCTAACGGATTTGCAAAAGTCGAGTTTTTTGTCGATAACGTTGGCAACGAGACGCTCTACCACTGAGCTATGCCCGCTTATCTTTAATCCTGAAAGTTTAGCCGTATAAAACGTAGAAAGCAAGACGATGAAAAATGTGATGTTCAAATTAACAAGTTCTTCCACCAGTACCGCAACCCTCGCCTGAACGATCCCTATTAGGATCTTTTCTAGACTCATCTAATGCTTTTTGAGCATCTGCTAGTGCCTGTTGAGCATCTGCGTTAGCTTGAGCTAATCCTTCTGATATTTGACCACCGGCTTCATTAATAGCATCTTGAATATCAGCCGCTGCTTGACTTGCAGAAGCAATATCTGCTTGGAGACCAGCTTCTGAAGCTACTGTACTCATTGCATCTAAATGTGCGGAAACATCAAATGTAGGATCCATAATTGCATCAATTGATGGCATACCGTCTCTGCTCAAGCCAACTTCCTCATATGCTTTTGAAACTTTATCTGAAGCATCTGCTATTCCTAATTCCTCAAAATATAATTGCATATCTATAACTTTACTGTTGCTCAAAGTTCTGTTTGAAATTTCTAGATTAGAAATATTTTTATCTTGGATCATTGTCTGAAAGTTCTGAATGAGCTCTACTTTTTTAACTTTTTCTGCTTTTTTTATAAAAACATCTATTGGCATAATGGGATTTATTGGAATAGGTCTAACAGGCGGACTAGGAACAAAACAATCTTCAGCTACACAAATATCTTTTGGTATATCATCTTTAACTCTTTTGTTTTCCTTAATTGTCTCTTTAATATCATCTGATTGATCTGTAATTTCATCTGTAGCTGCCTCTAATGATATAAGGCTAATACTGTAAGTAAATTTCTTTGCTAAATTTTTAGATTGAACATCTTTTACTTGTATTGAGTTTAAAACTTTCATCGTTCTCTCAAATATTGTTGGGTCAACATAGTCTCCAGCACCTAACTCGTCTTCCCCAGTCCCAAAACTAGCTGCAGCTAAAACTCTAGCTTTTTTTTCCTCTGCTTGCTCTTTTGCTATTTTAGCTAATTTTATGACATTTAAAGGGGACGGTGAAACTATTAATGAAACTACGGTTAGGGGTGTGTTAATTTCTTTATAAATTTCTCCTGCATTAAATTTCTTTTGAAAAATTTCTATTTGTTTGTTTTTTTGTTCTTCTAGAAATTTATCGTAGAACATATCTCTACTTCCAACAGAAAAGAAATTATTTGAGTAATCAGATACACCTGCTTGGGCAAATACAAGAGCTTTTTGTTCAAGATCATTATCATCAGGAGCTAAAGTGGGTAAATTTGATTTATCTATTTGTTTCTCAACTTGGTCTAACAATTTATCTACCTGTCTATATGTTTCTACAGCATTAATGATTTGAATTTTATTTTTTACATTCTTTGCTGGTATACCTTTCGTCCTAGCATTTAATGCGACTAGATAGGCATCATTTTGAAGACTCGAAATGTTAATGCTGCTCCATAAGTTAATTTCATCTTGAATTTCTTTATCACTTGCACCAAGTATCATCATTAGTCTAGCGGTCAAAATATTTTGAGATAATTCTGAGTTTATCCCAGTTGATTTTACAATCTCTATCTCTTTGTTAATTTTATTATCTTTATAGCCTAGTTTGCTCATTGATTTTTTTATAAGAGCAACCCTATCTTGAAGTAATTTAGCTAAATTATTACTAGGTTCTTTAACTGTTTCGTTATTATTTAAAAAATTTAAAGTATCTTCGAATTTAATTGTCTCAAAACCTTTTTGCTTTAAATTTCTATTTAATTTAAATGCATTAAAACCTTGCTTATTAATTTCGGACATATCTGTAATAAGCTCATTAATATCTTTCTCTTTTTTGTTTTTCATATTTTGGCTTACCTCTTTCATTACAGTTGAAGCATTTTTGCTTATTTTGTTAATATCGACTTTTGAAAGATCATTTGAATATTCTTTTGATAATTTATTTTCAACACTAGCTAGTTTTTTTTTTAAGAGATTTAAACCTCTGTTATTTAACGTTTTGTTTTGTGAATTTTCCAAAACAAAATCTGTTAAATCATTTATTTCTTCTATTGCTTTATCAAAATTTTTTGCTGGTGTTTTTTTTCCTTCTGGAAGTGCGGTTATTTTTTTTCTTAATTTTAAAAGATCTTTATTAAATTTTGCGTATGGATCTTTTTTAAAATTCAATTTTGAATTAGTTTTTTTATCTTCTAATTTATCATAAAATTTTTTTTCTCTTTCCTGTGAAATATCTTTTTTTAAGCTGCCTACAATAGATATATATTTTTTAACAATTTTTTTTCTTTTTTTTATTTCTTTGTCAATTTTATTTTTTTTACTCTCCCCTTGATTAAGAAAGTCTCCCAATACCCAATAATTTTCCATTACTTTTTCTGTACTAAGTTGCAAATCCATTCCTAAACTTGATCTCATCTTTTTTCGTGCTTCATTAAGTTTGATTAAAGACGCTATATCTTTTACATTTTTTCTCTTTTTTTCTGATGTTTCGATAAATTCTTTAATTTTATCATCATTATCTTTTAGCTTTTTTTGATAGAAAACCTCAAACATGGCCATAGCATGTAACTGGGTGCCTGGGTATCTCTCTAGATAAACTCCTTTTCTATTAAACAGAGTGACCATTTCTTTTGCTAAATTATCTGCTGTACACGAAAATCCGCTACAGCCAGCTAAAAATAAACTTTGCATACCAGTGGGATAATTTTTTGGTTCAGCAAATTCTCCGAGTTCTTTGACCTTTTTAATAACAGATGTATTTTCTGTAATCTCTTCAGATTTTAAAGGAAAAAATAATACTGAAAATAAAATTAGAAAAATTAGTGTTTTAAGAATTTTATTCACAAAATATTATAGCTAGACAATTTTTTAAAAACAAGCAATATGAAATTGTGAAAATAATTGATTGTTTTAACTATTTTGATGAAGATCTAATACTAGAAATTAGGCTAGCAACTTTATTTGATTGCGTAGACAAGTTTATTATTTGTGAAGCGACTCTGGATCACGCAGGAAATGGAAAAAAATTAAATTTTGATATTAAAAAATTTAAAAAATACGAAGAGAAAATAGAATACATTGTCGTGGATGATTTGCCTAAAGAAGTAAAAAAATTTAAGAAGCATTGGCACACCGCACATGCTAGAGATCAATTTCAAAGAAATTCTTTGGTTAGAGGGTTATCAGATTGCGATCCGGATGATCTAATTATGATATCGGATGTTGATGAAATTCCAAATCCAGAAAAAATCTCTAATTTCAAAAGGGAGGATAAATATGCTTGTTTCGTACAGGGTAATTTTTTACTTAAATTTAACTTATTAAACATAACTGAACCTAATTGGTATGGAACAAGAATGTGTAGAAAGAAAGATTTAAAATCACCACAATGGCTTAGAGAAATAAAAGCGAAAAAAATCCCGTTTTATAAATTTTATAAACCTAAATTTGACAAATTTATCGAGAATGGGGGGTGGCACTTTAGTTCAGTTAAAAGCGCTGAAGGAATATACAAAAAACTCAATTCTTACTCCGAACAACAGTGGAACAATAAAAAATTTAAAGATATGGAAATAATTAAAAGAAAAATAGATCAAAAAAAAGATTTGTTTGATAGAAATTATAATTATAAAGTATTAAAAATTGATAGTTCTTTTCCTAAATATATTTGTGATAACAAAGAAAAATTAAAAGAGCTTTTATATGAAAATTAAAATAAAGTAGTTCTAAAATGTTCGAAAAATTACCAGATCAAATACCTATATTTCCTCTTTCAGGAGTTATTTATTTTCCAAAAATGAATTTACCTTTGAATATTTTTGAGCAAAGATATCTAGATCTAGTCAATGATGTTATTCAGAAAGATAAATTAATGGGCATGATCCAACCAAAAAAAAGCAATAAAGAGGTTTACAAAATTGGTTGTCTAGGAAAAATTAGTGATTTTCAAAAAAGTGAGGATGGAAGAATTCTCATTAATCTTACTGGTCTTACTAGATTTGAGGTTTTGGAAGAAAAAGAAAATTCTAAATTATATAGAGAGTTTAAAGTTAATTATAAAAAATTCATTTTAGATCTAAAACCAAAAAAAGAAGAAATAGATATTGACCCTTTAATGAATAAAGTTAAAACTTTTTTTAAAAAAAATGGAATCTTATTGAATTGGCAGGAATTCGATAAATTAGACAAAAGCCAAAAAATAAATACGTTATCTATGATAGCCCCAATAACAAATGAGGAAAAACAAAAGCTTTTGGAGTCTGTTTCTCTTAAAGAAAAAAATGAAGTCTTAATAAATATAATTGATTTTTATTTACACAAGATAGATTTTGATATTCAGACAGTGCAATAAATTTTTAATTAGCTGATTTATTCATTGAGTCGAAGAAATCAGAATTGTTTTTAGTATTTTTTAATTTAGAAATTAAAAATTCTATTCCATCCATTGTTCCCATAGGACTGATTATCCTTCTTAGAACATTCATTTTTGATAAATCATCTTTCTCAAATAGCAATTCTTCTCTTCTTGTTCCTGACCTAGTTATATCTAAAGCTGGATAAATTCTCTTATCAGCGACTTTTCTATCTAATATAAGTTCTGAGTTACCTGTTCCTTTAAATTCCTCAAAAATAACTTCATCCATTCTACTGCCGGTATCTATTAAAGCAGTTGAAATTATTGTCAGCGATCCACCTTCTTCTACATTTCTCGCCGCACCAAAGAATCTTTTAGGTCTTTGCAATGCATTAGCGTCAACACCTCCTGTCAATACCTTGCCTGAACTAGGAATTACGGCATTATATGCTCTGCCTAATCTAGTTATAGAGTCTAATAAAATAACTACATCCTTTTTATGTTCCACTAATCTTTTTGCTTTTTCGATAACCATTTCAGCTACTGCTACGTGTCTTGAAGCTGGTTCGTCAAAAGTAGAAGCAACTACTTCCCCTTTAACTGATCGTTGCATATCGGTAACTTCTTCCGGTCTTTCATCAATTAACAAAACCATTAAATAACACTCAGGGTGATTTGCTGTTATAGATTGAGCTATATTTTGTAAAATTATTGTCTTGCCTGCTCTTGGAGGAGATACAATTAAGGATCTTTGCCCCTTACCTATTGGGCTTACCAAATCAATTAGTCGAGCAGTATTGTCTGGTTTTTTTTCTACTTTTGTGGTCTCAACTTCTAATTTAATTCTCTCGTTTGGATATAAAGGAGTTAAGTTGTCAAAAGCAATTTTATTTTTTCCTTTATCTGGATCATCGAAATTAATTTTGTTAACTTTTAACAAAGCAAAATATCTTTCTGCATCTTTAGGTCCTCTAATTTCACCTTCAACGGAATCTCCTGTTCTCAAACCAAATTTTCTTATTTGACTAGGGCTAACATATATATCGTCTGGTCCCGGAAGATAATTAGATTCGATTGCTCTTAAAAATCCAAAACCATCTTGCAATACCTCTAAAACACCTGTTGCGGTTATCTGCTCATTTTTTTCAGCAAGTTTCTTTAATATTGCAAATAATATTTCTTGTTTTCTAAGTGTGCTTGGGTTTTCTATGCCAAGTTTTTCAGCTTCACTAATAAGCTCTGCAGGATTTTTTTGCTTTAATTCTTGTAAATTCATGTGATTATTGTTGTTTAAGGAATGTATTAAAAATATAGGGATTTTTTTAAAAAATTCAACCCTTAATTATAAAGGCTTAAATATAACAACAAATATTACTACAATTAGTATAAGTGTTGGTATTTCGTTATATATCCTAAAGAATTTAGAGGTTTTTTGGTTAATATCTATTGCAAAATCATTAAGATACTTGCCTAAAGTGAAGTGATAATAAGTTAAAATAACAACTGCAATAATTTTTATTTGCATCCATAGTTCAGAAAATACTGAAAAACCAAGACTATGAATTAGTAAGATTCCAAAAAGCCATGAAAGCATCATGGCTGGCATCATGATATAATTATAAAGCCTCTTTTCCATAATCTTAAAAATTTTTTTTTGCGACTCTTCTTCTGTTTCAGAATGATAAACAAATATTCTTGGTAAATATAAAAGACCTGCCATCCAAGATATGACAGCAATTAAATGTAAAGATTTAAATAATAAATATAGATTCATTTTACAAATATTTATTAATGAGCTTTTCAAATAATTCAATGTGATCGGAATTATCGTTTAAACAAGGGATTAAATCAAAATTTTTACCACCATTTTGTAAAAAGCTTTCTCTACCTTGAATATTGATTTCTTCTAAAGTTTCAACACAGTCAGAAGCAAAGCCAGGGCATATAACTAATAAATTTTTAATACCCTTTTTAGGCAAACTTTCCAATGTTTTGTCGGTATAAGGAGTCAACCATTCCTGCGGACCAAATCTTGATTGAAATGTTGTTTGTATTTCTACTTTATTAAATTTTTCTCTCATCAATCTAGTAGTTTTGTGACAGTAACAATGATAGGGGTCTCCTTTATCAAAATAAGATTTTGGTATTCCATGATATGAAGAAATTATTAAATCAGGTTTCCATTTTATTTCTTCAATTTTCTTTTCTATACTGGTTATCAAAGCATTAATGTATTGGGGCTCTCCTTCATAGTGAGGGATAACTTGAAGACTTGGTTGCCATCTCATCCTCATTAGGGATCTATAAACTTCGTCACAAACTGTTGCGGTAGTAGCGGCTGCATATTGGGGGTATAAAGGTAGGATAATTATATTTTCACACCCTTCTTCTCTAAGTATATTTAATCGAGATTTTATACTTGGATTACCATATCTCATTGCAAAATCTACAATTACTTTCTCATTTCCAATTTTATTTTTAAGTTTGTTTGCTTGGTTTCTTGTAAAATATAATAAAGGAGATTCATTGCTTTCTTTTCTCCAAATCTTTTTATAAGCGTGCGCTGTCTTTGATGGCCTAAAAGTTAAAATAAACAAATTTAAAATTATTTGCCAAATAAAAGGGTTTACCTCTATCACTCTTCTGTCTGATAAAAATTCTTTTAAATATTTTCTGATGTCCCACCAACCTGTGGAGTTGGGGGTGCCTAGATTTACTAATAAAATACCATTTTTTCCAAATTTAACTTCTGGGTGGTCTTTGTTCATTAGTTATTCCTATAAAATTTAATTAATTTCATTACTCTATCAGGATCTGTTTCGGGAAGTAAACCGTGCCCCAGATTAAAAACATAAGGAATGTCTTTAAATGTTTTAATGTATTTCGTCGCTCCTTCTATCATTTCTTTCTCGGACTTTAATAAAATTTTAGGATCTAACCCACCTTGCAAAACTACATTTCTTAAATTGTCTTTTGCCCATTGAGGATCTATTTCATAATCTATATTTATTCCGTCTGGATTTACTAGCTGGTTAAATTCTTTATATTTATCTTTTAATCCTCTTGGAAAACAAATATTCGGGATTTTCTTTTTTTTACAAAATTCAACTATTTTTGCATTCGGCATAAAACAATAATCTTTAATATGATCATTAGGTATTAGTCCTGCCCAAGAATCAAATACCTGGACAACGTCAGCTCCAGCATTAATTTGATTTTCGATATGAGTGCATAAAAAATCAATTAGTTTTTTTAAAATTTTATTTATATTAATGTTTTCTTTCTCTAATTTTTTTAAATCTATTTTATTTTTATCTTTTTTAATATTCAGCATATAAACTAATAGTGTCCAGGGTGCACCTATAAAGGCTATCAAAGACTTGTCTTTGTTAAGATTCTTTCTTGTAATTTCAATAGCTTTATATATTTCGTTTAATTTTTGAGAAAATTCTTTTTCATTTTTGTCTAAAAAAATTTCCAAATTAAATTTACTGAGTTCTGGACCTTGATCTTTAATAAATTTTACTTCCTGGCCTAATGCATACGGCGTCATTAAAATATCTGAAAAAATTATTGCTGAATCTAAATTAAATCTTTCTATGGGTTGAAGTGTAATTTTAGAACTTAATTCACTATTTAAACAAAGTTTAATAAAATTTTGATTTTGTGATCTAATTTCTCTAAATTCTGGTAGGTAACGACCTGCTTGTCTCATAAACCATACTGATTTACAAGATTTATCTTTATTAACTAATATTTTCTTAAGAGTGCTCATATATATAATTAAGGTTTATAAATATAGATTTTCTAGTAGGTCTTGTTAGTTATTAATATAACTATTTATACATATTTTATACAATTCAATTTTAATAAATCGTTTAATTAATGCTATAAATTTAATGACTTTAGTAAAATTATAAACAATTATAGAGTTATAATATCAACACCTAACAAAATGTTAGAATAATGTTAGTTATTGTTAATGCTTTTTTATGAGATCTAAGAATAATGTAAAAAATGATTTTATTAAATATTTATTAACAGACATATGAACGAAAAATACAATGTATATCTTATATCTGATTCAACTGGAGAGACACTAGATAGAATTTTTTTATCTTTAAAGTCTCAATTTGCTAACTTTGATTATGAAAAAAAAGAGTTTGCTTTTGTAAGAACCGAGCAGCAAATTGATAAGATAATTAAAGAATGTTCTAAATTACAAAACTCCATAATTTTGTATACTATTGTTGAGACAAAACTAGCTAAATATATCTCAACTTCTAGTGAAAAAAATAAAGTGCCTTGTTTTGGTATACTAGGAAATTTAATTTTAAGTTTTTCTAAACTTTTAAATCAAAAAGCAATTCACAAGCCTAGCGCTCAACACGTTTTAGATGAAGAATACTATAAAAGAATAGAAGCAATTCAATTTACTATGTCCCATGATGATGGAAAAAAATTAGATGATGTTACTAAGGCTGACATAGTCCTTTTAGGAGTAAGTCGAACCAGTAAAACACCCACATCAATGTACCTAGCCAACAAAGGATACAAAACTGCCAACATTCCTCTCGTAATGGATCAAAAAATTCCAGAAGAATTAAAAACTAAAAATAATAAATTATGCATCGTAGGACTCGTTACAGATCCTGAAAGATTAGCGGATGTTAGAAGAAATAGAGTTACGTTAATGAAAGAAACTAATATTAAAGAGTATACAGATATTAACTTTATTAAAGAAGAAATTAATAAATCTAAAGAACTCTTTAAAAGATATAATTGGCCGACTATAGATGTAACACGAAAGTCAGTCGAAGAAAGCGCTGCTTCAATTTTAAAAATTTTTGAAATACAAAAAAATAAATGAAAATAATTCTAGCTTCAAAAAGCAATGTAAGAAAACAGATTTTAGAAAAACACAATATTAGCCTAGAAGTTATAGTATCGAATGTAGATGAAGATGAAGCGAAAGAGTCTTTACTAGCTGAAGGAGCCAGTCCATTGATAATCTCTAAAAATTTAGCTGAACTTAAATCTATAAAAGTTAGCAGAAAAAATCCAAATCGCATTGTATTAGGGGCAGATAGTGTAATTTCTTTAAAGAACGAATTAATCAACAAACCAAAATCAAGAGAAGAAGCGTTAATGATTTTAAAAAAATTAAATAATTCAAAACATTACCTTATTAGCTCAGTATGTATCTCTAAAAATGGTGCAATGATTTGGAATCATTCTGACACATCTGAATTAAAAATGAAAAATTTTAAAGATGAAGAGTTAGTAAAATATCTAAAAAAAATTAAAACAGAAATTTTGTTAGCTTATGGAGTATATCAAGTGGAAGCAGAAGGTTTAGGTCTTTTTGAATATATCAAGGGAGATCATGACTCAATTATGGGTTTGCCTATTAAACAAATAATGAATTATATTAAAATACTTAACAAATGAAAAAAAAATCGTTTGCAATCATTGGAAGTCCAATTACTCATTCTCTCTCACCAGTCTTACATAATTACTGGTTTAAAAAATATAATATCGATGCAAATTATTCTTTGCTAGATGTGAAAGAAGATAATTTAAAGAATGTTATCAAGAAAATAAGAGATAAGGAAATAAATGGAGTAAATGTAACTTTACCGTATAAACAAAAAATAATTCCATTTCTTGACAAAGTGGTTAATGATGCCCAGCATACAAATTCAGTTAATACAATTTTTTTGAATGATGACAATATGATTATCGGAGAAAATACGGATGTATTTGGATTGCAAGCAGCCTACTTAAAAGGGATTAGTAATGCAAAAAATAAAAGAGTTCTGGTAATAGGAGCTGGAGGAGTTTCTTCATCAGTTGTTTTTTCTTTGGAAAAATCTAAAGTCAAAGATATATCTATTATAAATCGAACTTATGAAAAGTCTCTATTTTTAAAAAAAAAATTTAATTTTTTAAATGTTATAGAATGGAAATCTTTTCCAAAAGAGATTAGTAAATTTGATATTATAATAAATGCTACAAGTCTTGGATTAAAAAATGGCAGAGACTTCGAGTTTAGTTTTGAAGGAGTAAAAGAAAATTTAATTTATTTAGATTTAATTTATAATCCCTTAGAAACGAAAACTTTAAAATTTTTAAAAGAAAAAAAAACTAAAACGTTTAATGGCTTAGAAATGTTTATTTATCAAGGTCAAAAATCTTTTTACTTATGGAATAGAATTAACCCCGAAATAGATGATAAATTGATTGATTTATTAGTTTCAAAATTACAATGATTAAGATAGGTCTTACAGGCTCCATATCTTCAGGAAAAACAACGGCAGGTAAAATTATTTCTAAGGGAAGAGGCCCCTTTTTTAGTGCAGATACTGTAGTAAACAGATTATATAAAAATAAAAGCTTTAGGAAAAATATAGCTAGAAGTTTCAAGATAAGAATTAATTCTTCATTGAAAAAGGCAATAAAAGATAAAATTTTAGAAAGAAAAGAAAATTTAAAGAAATTAGAAAAAATAATACATCCAATTGTAAGACATAAGATGTTATTTTTTTTCAGAAAGAATAAAAATAAAAAATTTTTATTTCTAGAAATTCCTCTATTGTTTGAGAGCAGACTTACGAGGCACTTTGATGTTATAATTTTTATTAAATCAAATAAGAATTTAAGGCTGAAGAGATATAAATTAAATCGAGGTAATACTGAATTATTTTCTTTGCTAAACGAACATCAATTAAAAGATAATAAAAAAATGGAATTATCTGATCATATAGTTGTTAATAATAAATCTTTAATTGTTTTAAAAAAAAATCTTTTAAATATAATTAAATTATATGAATGAAATATTTTTAGACACAGAAACTACTGGACTTTCATTTCAAGAAGGACATAGAATTGTTGAAATAGCGTGTATTGAAACTAAAGATCTAATTCCTACAAATAAAATTTTTCATAAATTAATAAATCCTGAAAGAGATGTACCTGAGGAAGCATTTAAGATTCATGGTTTTTCAAAAGAATTTTTAAGTACAAAAAAAACCTTTGATGCAATCGCTGAAGAATTTCTAAGTTTTATAAAAGGAAAAAAAATTATAATTCATAATGCTAATTTTGATTTAGGCTTTTTAAATAATGAATTAAGTAAAAATAAAAAAAAAAAGATTAATAAAACAGAAGTTATCGACTCTTTGGAAATTGCTAGAAATAAATTTCCAGGAACTTCAAATTCCCTAGATGCACTTTGTAAGAGATTTAATATAGATTTATCTAAAAGAACAAAACATAATGCTTTGTTAGACTGTGAGCTGTTAAGAGAAGTTTATATAAATCTTTTAGATGTTAAAGAACCTAAATTTAATCTTTCTTCTCATGGTGAAGACCCAGCAAGATTTGTGACTAAAGGGAAGCAATATAATAAGACTATAGTCAAGATTTCTGAAGAAGAATTGAACCAGCATAAACAATTTTTAAAATCTGAGATTAAAAAAAATTTTTATTGAATTTTTTTGAGATTATAAAGTTTCTGGAAATCAACGCTTTTACTAATCTTAATATCTTTAAATCCTGAACTTTCAAATACAAAAACAAATATTTTTCTTAATTCTGGATAAATTTCAGATGGAACATTTATTAAGATTATTTTTTCTATTTCGCTTTTATCTGTTATTTCCTCATTCAATTCAATAATTGTTGCATATATTATTTTTGTGCTAATTTTTTCAATATCATCCTTCATAGGTGTAAGGTTTAGAGTTGTTTCAACTTGAATAATTCTTTCTCTAATTTGATTGCTTCTAATATCAATATTTATTTTATAATTTGATATACTCTTTGCTAATATGGAAAAAATTTTTGGATTTGGTATTTTAAAATCTAGATCTTTAATATATTTTCCAATTATCTTATAGCTCATCTCTTTTATTTTTATCTTCTATAATTTCACCATCTAGTACATTTACGTCTTCTTGTTTTTTTTGATTTGTCTTTTTTTTAATAAAAAAATTAATTAAAATTTTTCTTGAGAAAGGTATTAACAAGAGAAATCCTATCGTGTCAGTAAAAAAACCAGGTATGATAAGAAACAAAGCCGCTAAAGCGATAGATGCTCCAGAGACCATCTCATAAATTGGTATTTTATTTTGATATAAATTCATGACTCCTGATCTCATTGTCTTAATTCCTTCAAGTTTAGCAAAATAGAGGCCAATCATCGCTGTCAAAAAGATTAACAATACGGTGTTCAAAGCTCCTATTTTCCCTCCGATTTTAATCATTAGAAAAACTTCTAATGCTGGCACGCCAATAAATAAAAGAAAAAATGAGTTCATTTGTCTGATACAAAATTATATTATTAATGTATATTTATCAAACTATGAGTAACAATTTTGGATATATAGACATCATTTTACTTGGAATGATTGCAGGATTTATAATTCTGCGGCTAAGAAATATATTAGGAAGAAAAACTGGCCACGAGACTAAAATTCATCCTGGTTTTGCAGAGAAAAAATTTAATGTACCAAATAATATCATTAAAGATTTTAAAAAAAATCATGATGTTCTCGAGGGTCAAGAAAAAAAGGATTTTCTTAAAGGTGCAGAAATTGCCTATGAAACAATTCTTACGTCATTTGCAAATGGTGATAGTAAAAAATTAAAAAGCTTACTTACGCCAGATATGGCAACAAATTTTGAGCAGGCTATACAGTCAAGAAATAAAGATAATATAAAGTCCGAGTTCACATTTGTTGGGGTGAAAGAGTCTAGTCTAGAAAAGTATGAAAAAATTAGAAATGAGCTTTTTGCTTCAGTTAAATTTGTTTCAGAAGTAATCTCTGTAAAAAAAGACAAAGATGACAAAATTATCGAAGGAAACCCAAACAAGATAAAACTGGTTACTGATAATTGGAAGTTTACAAAAAATATACTAAAAAAAGGTCCCAACTGGTACTTATCTGAAATTGTCAGTAAGTGATTAAAAAAAAAAATATTTCTCAAGAAGATATTAATAGTTGGGAAAATTATATAAAAAATCCAACTGATATTACTGATAAAGATAAAGTTCTCAAAAATAACAAATCAAGATCTAATAGATTTAAATATGATTTGCACGGTTTTACACTAATTGAGGCGAACAAGAGGGTAAAAGAAATAATTTTATCTTGTGTAAAAAATAATTACAAAGAAATTTTATTAATTACCGGCAAGGGAATTCACTCTAATACTGAGAAAAATATTTATGTTTCAAAAGATCTAAGCAAGTTAAAATATTCTGTGCCTGAATATATTAAATCAGAACTAGATTTATCAAAATACGTAGCTTCAATTACTAATGCCAGTCATGAGGATGGTGGTGAGGGAGCTATTATAATAAAGCTTAAAAATTTATAGAATAAATTTAGATAAATCAGTATCTTTAACTAAATTACCCAAATTTTCATTAACATATTTTTTATCTACAGTAACAGTTTCACCTGCACGATCTGTAGCATTAAAACTTATATCATCTAAAACTTTTTCTATAATTGTGTGCAGTCTTCTAGCTCCAATATTCTCAACCGACGAATTAACTTCTGCAGATATTTTTGCCAACATATCTATTCCATCATCTGTGAATACAAGGTTTACATTTTCAGTTTTTAATAATTCTTTATATTGTTTGATTAAACTGTTATCTGGTTCTTTTAGTATCCTTTTAAAATCATCTTCATTTAAAGCATTTAATTCTACTCTAATAGGTAATCTACCTTGTAATTCCGGAAGAAGATCAGAAGGTTTAGCCAATTGAAAAGCTCCTGATGCTATAAAAAGTATATGATCAGTTTTAATTGGCCCGTGTTTTGTGCTTACAGTAGTTCCTTCAATCAAAGGCAATAAATCTCTTTGAACTCCTTCTCTGGATACGTCTCCACCTACTCTGTCGCTTCTTGCTGATACTTTATCTATTTCATCCAAGAAAACTATTCCATTTTCTTCTGTAGCTTTTTTTGCTTCTTTAATAATTTTGTCTTCTTCTATCATTTTGTCAGATTCTTGGGCAACTAGAATATCATGAGACTCTTTTACAAGCATTTTTTTCTTTTTGCCTTTTTTGTTTCCCATTGATTTGCCGAGAATGTCTCCAAGGTTTACCATTCCAACGTTACCTCCTGGCATACCTGGTATTTCGAAACTTTGTAACCCTGCGGCTTTATCTTGAACTTCAATTTCTATTTCATTGTTATCTAGATCACCATTTCTTAATCTTTTTCTGAAACTTTCTCTTGTTGCAACACTAGCTTTATTGCCTACTAATGCATCCAAAACTTTTTCTTCGGCTTTAAGTTCAGCCTTAGCTTTAACTTCTTTTCTTTTTTTTACTCTCTCCATAGCAATAGCTATCTCAATTAGATCTCTAACTATTTGCTCGACGTCCCTTCCCACATAACCAACCTCTGTAAATCTTGTGGCTTCAACTTTAATAAATGGAGCTTCAGCTAGTTTCGATAGTCTTCTTGAAATCTCTGTTTTCCCAACTCCAGTTGGTCCAATCATAAGAATATTTTTTGGAAGCACCTCATCTCTCATTTCTTCTGAAAGAGCTTGTCTTCTCCATCTGTTTCTTAATGCTACCGCAACAGCTTTTTTAGCTTCTTTCTGTCCTATTACATATCTATCTAATTCAGAGACTATTTCTCTAGGCGATAATGCGCTTACTTTAGAGCTGTCCTTTTTAGTATTTTTTACTAAATTTAAATTTGTAACATTTTTAGAATTAGCCATAACTAAACTTTCTCCACTGTAACGTTATTATTAGTAAACACACAAATGTCCGAAGCAACTTTAATTGCTTTTCTAGCAATTTCTTCAGCTTTTAAGTCTGACTCTATTAAAACTTTTGCAGCTGCTAGAGCATAATTTCCACCCGATCCGATACCTATAATTCCATCTTCTGGCTCTAAAACATCTCCTGTACCAGAAATAATAAAGCTATGTTTCTTATCTGCCACAGCCATCAATGCTTCTAATCTTCTTAAAAATTTGTCGCTTCTCCAGTCTTTTGCTAATTCAACAGCTGCTCTTTGTAAGTTGCCTGCATGTTTTTCAAGTTTTGCTTCTAATCTTTCAAATAATGTTAATGCATCAGCAGTGGATCCAGCAAAACCAGCTATCACCCCTCTACTTTCTATTTTTCTAACTTTTTTTGCTTTACTTTTTAAGACAGTATTACCGAGACTGACCTGACCATCTCCTGCAACGACTGTTTCGTTATTTTTTCTCAATAAGACAATGGTAGTGCCATGCCACTTTTCAGCTGTATTCATGATGTTATATGTGGAGATTAATTTTAGATCTTCAATAGTGAAATCTGATTTATTGATAAAATGCTCATTTATATATATATCAAAGATAAATTGTCGTAGATTATGAAAAGAAAAGCTAAAATAAATAGAAAAACCAAAGAAACTAACATTTCGGTCGCAGTCAACTTAGATGGAAAAGGGAAATATAAAATTAAAACTGGGATAGGTTTTCTTGATCATATGCTTGAGCAGTTAGCTAAGCACTCATTAATTGACTTAGAAGTTAAAGCCAAAGGCGATACACATATTGACTTACACCATACAACTGAAGACTCAGGTATAGCTATCGGGGAAGCTATTAAAAAAGCTGCAGGTAACCGAAAAGGAATTACAAGATATGCATCAACAATGATTCCCATGGATGAAACTTTAAGCCGAGTTTCAATAGATGTATCGAACAGACCATACTTAATTTGGAAAGTTAATTTGCCAGTCGAGAAACTTGGTGAAATGGATACAGAACTATTCAAAGAATGGTTCCAAGCTTTTTCCCAATCAGCTGGAGTTACTTTACACATAGAGAATATTTACGGTGAAAATAGTCATCACAAGATTGAGTCATGCTACAAAGGTCTAGCTAGATCTTTAAAAGATGCTCTAGCGATAGATAAAAGAATTAAAAACTCGATACCTTCGACAAAAGGTTCTATTTAAATTTGATGAATGTCACAATTGTTGACTACCAATCGGGTAATATAAGCTCAGTCATTAACTCTTTTACAGAGGTTGCCAAAGGTAAAGTAAATCTAGAAGTCACTTCAGATATAAAGAAAATTAAATCTAGCGATAAGATTGTCTTACCTGGTCAAGGTTCATTTAAAAGCTGTGTTGACTCCCTTAACAATATCAATGGATTAGTTGATACACTTAAAGAATTTGCAATCACTAACAAGAAACCTTTATTAGGAATTTGTGTGGGGTTACAGATGTTTGCTGATATCGGTTATGAAGAAGTAGAAACAAAGGGATTAGGCTGGATCTCAGGGAAAGTTTCTAGAATTGATAATCAAAACAGAAAATTTAAACTTCCACACATTGGTTGGAATGAAATTGAAATTCAAAAGAAAAGTAAAATATTTAAAGATATCAAAAATAAATCTCACATGTATTTTGTTCATAGCTATGAGTTTATGCCTACAGACAAATCAGTTATTTCGGCTACAACAGACTATTCAACTAAAATTGTATGTGCAGTTGAGAGAGATAATTTATTCGGTACTCAATTTCACCCAGAAAAAAGTGATAAAACTGGATTACAAATTATACAAAACTTTATAAATTTATAAATAATGAAAATCTTTCCTGCTATAGATATTAAAGATAAGAAATGTGTGAGGTTAATCAAAGGGGACTTTGAGAACAAAACTGAGTACGAAACCTCACCAGTCGATCAAGCTGCAAAATATAAAGATCATGGTTTTAAAAACTTACACATCGTTGATTTGGATGGTGCTTTAACAGGTAAAACAGTGAATTTAGATATTATTAAAGAAATAGTAATTAAATACGATTTTAAAATTGAAATTGGTGGAGGTGTAAGAAATGCAGAAAGCATTAAACAATACATTGATTCTGGAGTAGAGAAAGTAATTTTAGGTAGCGGTGCAATTAAAAATAAAGAATTTTTAAAAGAGGCATGTGAAAAATTTAAAAATAAAATTGCTTTAGGATTAGATGCGAAGGATGGAAATCTTTCTGTATCAGGGTGGAAAGAAAATCTAAATGTTAAAACTATTGATTTCTTAAAAGAGGTAAATGACTTTGGAGTCAGCAGAATTGTCTTTACAGATATAAATAGAGATGGAATGAAAACTAGTCCTAATTTTGATGAGACGTCAAAAATTGCTGAAATTTCTAATTGCCCAGTTGTCATTTCAGGTGGAGTTTCTTCAATTAACGATATTAAGAAAGCGAAAGAATTAAATAATAAAAAAATTGAAGGTATAATTGTGGGTAAAGCTATTTATGATGGCGATATTAAACTTGATGAGTTAGCAAAGGAGATTAATGCTTAAAAATAGAATTATACCTTGTCTTGATGTTAAAAACGGAAGAGTCGTTAAAGGAATTAACTTTATTAAATTAAAAGATGCTGGAGACCCAGTTGAACAAGCTAAAATTTATAGTGATGGTGGTGCTGATGAGATTTGCTTTTTAGATATAACCGCATCTAATGAAAATAGAGATACAATCATTGATATTGTTAGAAAAACTGCAAAAGAATGTTTTGTTCCTTTAACTGTTGGCGGTGGTGTAAGAACTATTCAAAATATTACTGATTTACTTTTAGCTGGAGCTGATAAAGTATCAATTAATACATCAGCAGTTAAGAATGTTAATTTTGTTAAAGAGGCTTCAAAAAAATTTGGCTCTCAGTGTATTGTAGTAGCAATCGATGCTAAGAAAGTTTCAGAACAGACATGGGAAGTTTTTACGCACGGCGGGAGAAACAAAACAGGTATTGATGCTGTAGAATTTGCTAAACAGGTAGAAGCTAATGGAGCAGGAGAAATTCTTTTAACTTCAATGGATAAAGATGGGACTAAATCCGGTTATGATGTTGATCTATTAAAAGCAATTACAGAGTGCACTAACATTCCTGTAATAGCCTCTGGTGGTGTTGGAACTTTGGATCATTTGTATGATGGTATAGTAAAAGGAGGAGCTAGTGCAGTTTTAGCAGCTTCTATATTCCACTATGGCGAATATAAAATAAAGGATGCCAAAGAATATTTGAATTCCAAAAATGTATCTGTAAGATTATAAAATGCTTGAAAATCTTGAACAATTAATAGAAATAATCAGAGAGAGAAAAAATTCATCCCCAGATAAATCTTACACAAACAAACTTCTCAATGATAAAAACTTATGTGTATCTAAAGTAAAAGAGGAAATAGGAGAATTAATTGAGTCTGTGGAGAAAAATTCAAACAAAATACACGAAGCAGCTGACGTAATTTATCATTTGATGGTTTACTTAGAAGCTAATGATATAAAGATTGAAGACGTGATGAGTGAACTTAAGAAAAGACAAAAATGAGTTACGATAGAAATAATATATTTGCAAAAATTCTCAGAGGAGAAATTCCTTGTAAAAAAGTTTATGAAAATGATCATGTCTTAGCATTTCACGATATTAATCCTCAAAAAAAAATTCATGTTTTAGTAATTCCAAAAGGTGAATATGTTGATTTAGATGATTTTAACAATAAAGCATCCAATCAAGAAATAGTTGAGTTGAATAAAGCCTTAACTCATGTTTCAAATTTGTTAGGAGCACAAGACAAAGGTTATCGTGCCCTAACTAATATTGGTAGTGATGGAGGGCAAGAAGTACCTCATTTACACTTTCATATATTTGCAGGAGAAAAGATTGGTAAAATGGTAAATTAATGATTTCACGAGTAAAAAGATATTTTTTAGAAATAAAAGATTTTTCTAATCCTATTGAATTAAATATACCACAGGACTACCAAATAATCTTAGACGACAAAAAAGATTTTGAATTAAACAAATTTTTTTACAAACAAATTGGTATAGATCATTACTGGCGAGATAGATTAGTTTGGTCAGATAGAGAGTGGTCAAAGTATGCAGAAAATAAAAATCTTGAAACACATATTTTGAAAAAAGAAGAGAATTTAGTTGGATTTTATGAACAAGAATATCATCCGGAGTCCAAAGAAGTAGAATTGATAAATATGGGAATTTTAAAAGAGTTTAGAGGTTTAAAACTGGGTTCAATGCTTCTAAACCATGCTATAGCCAGCGCATCTAGAAAAAATCCCAATAGAATGTGGGTACATACTTGTAGCTTAGATCACAAGTACGCTTTGAAAAATTATAAATCTAAAGGTTTTGAAATATTTAAAGAAGAGGAAATAGACTTTGTTGCTTAATTTATT
>CACFVE010000014.1 GCA_902569735.1 uncultured Pelagibacteraceae bacterium
TGCTGCTTGTAACGATTTTTTAAAAGTTCTTGGTTATGTTTCTTTAGGTTTTTCATGGTTAAAAATGACAAAAATTAGTTTGGAAAATTCAAATAAAAATAAAGATTTTTATTATGAAAAAATTAATACAGCAAAATACTTTTTCGATAAGGTATTTCCAAGAATTGATAGTCACTATCAATCAGCTATCACGGGTAGTGATAGTATTATGAAAGCTAAATTTCATTAATAATGAGTGTATACGAAAAAAATTTAGATAAAAATAAAGCTAATTTCGTTCCTTTAACTCCACTTACATTTTTAAAAAGAGCAAAAGATATATATCCTAATTATGAAGCTATTATTTATGAAGATCGGAAATATACTTGGATAGATGTGTATAAAAGATGCGTAAAATTTGCTAGTGCCTTAACAAAAATTGGAGTCAAAAAAGGTGATACAGTTTCTTTTTTAGCATTTAATACCCCTGAAATTTTTGAAGCACATTATTCAGTTCCTATGACTGGTGCAGTTTTAAATACTATAAATATTCGATTAGATGCAAAGACTATTTCCTATATTTTGAATCACGGAGAAGCTAAAGTTTTAGTAGTCGATCGGCAGCTTCATACTGAAGTTAAAAAAGCTTTAAGTTCTATTAAAAGAAAAATTATTATTATAGATATTAATGACAAATTTGCTGATCAATCTAAATTAGAAAAAATAGGGGACTTAGAATATGAAGAATTTTTAAACACAGGTGATGAAAATTATGATTGGAAAATGCCCGATGATGAATGGCAAGCATTATCTTTAAGCTACACTTCCGGAACGACTGGTAACCCTAAAGGTGTTGTATATCACCATAGAGGATCTTACTTAATGTCAACAGGAAGTGCCGCAGCATGGAATATGCCTAATAGACTAAATTTTTTAACTATTGTCCCAATGTTTCATTGCAATGGCTGGGGATATCCTTGGACAGTCCCTATGTTAATAGGACGTACAATTTGCTTAAGAAATATAGATATTAAAAAGATTTTCGAATTAATAGAAAAATACGAAATAACACATTTTGGAGGAGCGCCAATAGTTTTAAATATGATTACTGGCTCACCGGAAAAAGACAGGAGAAAATTAAAACACAAAGTTTATGTTTTAACAGCTGGAGCACCTCCACCAAGTATAATTTTTAAAAAGATGAAAAGCCTTGGCTTCGAAGTAATGCATGTTTATGGTTTAACTGAAACATATGGTCATGTTACTCAATGTGCTTGGAATGAGTCTTGGAATGAACTTAACGAGGATAAACAGAATGAGATTAAAGCTCGTCAAGGAGTTAGATACCCTAACACAGAAGGTGTAGCTATCATGGATCCCAAATCAATGAAAGAGGTTCCAAAAGATGGAAAAACAATTGGCGAGATAATGATAAGAGGAAATATAGTAATGAAAGGTTATTTCAAAGATAAAGATGCAACTGAAAAAGCAATGAGTGGAGGCTGGTTTCATACTGGAGATTTAGCAGTTATGCATCCCGATGGATATGTAAAAATACAAGATAGATCAAAAGACATAATAATATCAGGAGGGGAAAATATATCTTCAATAGAAATTGAGAATACTCTTTCAAAACATCCTTCAGTATCTATTGCAGCAGTAGTAGCCAAACCAGACGAAAAGTGGGGTGAAGTACCATGTGCTTTTATAGAAATGGTGAAAGATAAACCTGTTAATGAAAAAGAACTTATTGATTTTTGTAAAGAAACTTTAGCAGGATTTAAAGTACCAAAAAAAGTTGAATTTTGTGATCTTCCAAAAACTTCAACTGGAAAAATTCAAAAATTTGAATTAAGAAAAAAAGCAAAAAATTTAGAATAAATATATGTCAAAAATATCGATAGGTTTAACCTGGAAATTAGGAGATGGCAAAATGACCCCAGAAAATTATTCTAATGTTCACGAAATTATTTTTACACCTAAAATTAAGATTACTGGTGATTCAGCTCCAGGTTGGCGTGGAAATGAAATAAATAGCAATCCCGAACAAACTCTGGCGGCTTCATTAAGTAGTTGTCATATGATGACTTTTTTAGCATTAGCAGCAAAAATGAAATGGCCAGTTATTAGCTATAAAGATGAAGCAATAGCTACTCTAGGTAAAAACTCAAAAGGACAAATGTCAGTGACTAAGTTAGAATTAAACCCTAAAATTGAATTTTCTAACAAATTTTCTGTTGATTCCAATGAAATGAAAAAAATTCAAGATAGAGCTCACAGATACTGCTTCATCGCAAATTCTTTGTCCGACGAAGTAAAGGTCTTAATTAATTAATTTTTTATGAATGTTGTAAGAAATAATGAAATTTTAAAAACTGCAAT
The DNA here is from genome assembly GCA_902569735.1 of uncultured Pelagibacteraceae bacterium. GTDB lineage: Bacteria > Pseudomonadota > Alphaproteobacteria > Pelagibacterales > Pelagibacteraceae > Pelagilacustribacter. The sequence continues at coordinate 2,362 of CACFVE010000014.1, forward strand.
AGATCTAGATGGAATTTTTCGTCTCACTCTTAATAATCAAAATAATCATAATGCTTTATCTGAAGAAATGATGTCAAATATTCAAGCAGCCTTAGATGAGTCAATTAGTAATAAAAAAATAAGAGTAGTCATTATTTCTGCAGAAGGTCCAACATTTTCATCGGGTCATGACTTAAAAGAATTAACAAAAGGACGTCAAAATCCTGATAAAGGAAAAAATTATTTTATGACTGTGATGAACAAATGTTCAAATTTAATGCAAACAATAGTAAATAATCCTAAGCCTGTTATTGCAGAAGTTAACGGCACTGCTACTGCTGCTGGATGCCAATTAGTTGCTAGTTGCGACCTAGCTTATGCAAGTAAAGCTTCTACTTTTGCTACACCAGGAGTAAATATTGGTTTATTTTGTTCTACCCCGATGGTAGCTGTATCAAGAAACATATCTAACAAACATTCAATGGAGATGCTTTTAACTGGTGATTTGATATCTGCAGACAAAGCGGAAAAAATTGGTTTAATTAATAAAGCTGTAGAAAATTCTTCATTAAAAAAAGAAACATTATTAGCAGCTCAAAAAATATCAAAAAAATCTTCTATTACTTTAAAGATCGGCAAAGAAGCATTTTACAAACAAATTGATATGACTTTATCCGAAGCATATGATTATGCTTCAAACGTAATGGTAGAAAATATGTTAAAACTTGATGCCGAAGAAGGAATAGATGCTTTCATAAAAAAACGTAAACCCAACTGGCAAGATAAATAGCAATCAATAAATATAAATTAGGACTTAAATTGAATCTTTTAATTGATAATAATGAAGTTTTTTTAATGGACACCGGAACAACTTTTGATTCTAATAAACACTCAGTATTATTATTACATGGTAGCGGCCAATCTCATGTGGTTTGGTCTTTAACGACTCAGTATTTGTCAGATCAAAATTTCAATGTTTTCGCATTGGATTTTCCAGGACATGGTAATTCAGAAGGTCAAAGTTTAAAATCAATAGAAGAAATGGCTGTGTGGTTGGAAAAAGTAGTAAATAAAATAGGAGTGAAAAATCTTTCATTAGTAGGACATTCTCAGGGATGCTTAGTGGCTTTAGAATATACGAACAGATACCCTGAAAAAGTAAATAACATTATTTTTGTTGCAGGTTCTTATGAAATTCCGGTGAACAAAAGCCTTATTGATTTAGCTTACTCAGGTGATATGGAGTCCCTAAACCTAATGATGAAATGGGGTTATGGAAAATCTAAACAATTTATTGGAGGAAATCCTTTACAAAAGATCTTAAACTCATCTAGAGAAGTAAGAGAGGTTTTAGCAGTAGATTTAATTGCATGTAACAATTATAAAAATGGAGTAAATGCTGTAAAAAAAATAAATTGCTCTACTTTTTTTATTTTTGGAGAATTAGATAAAATGATTAAAATTGAAAAAGGAAAAGAATTTGCAGGATTAATTCCTGATTCAAAAATACATATAATCAAAAATTGTGGTCATATGATAGTTTTAGAAAATGCATTTGAAATGAGAGAAAAAATTTCAGAATTTTTAAAAAAATGAAAACTTTTATAACGAGATCTAGGAGATTGAGAGGAACACCTTTTACCTCAAGGCTAGAAAAGCAAGGAGTAAAAAGTTTTACTGTTTATAATCATATGCTATTACCAACTACATTTTCATCACCTGAAGAAGAATACAATCATTTAAAGGAACATGTTCAAATCTGGGATGTTTCAGTACAAAGAGAAATTGAAATTTCAGGAAAAGATTCTTCAGAATTAATTCAATTGATGACTTGTAGAAACCTGTCCAGTTCAAAAATTGGTAGTTGTTACTATGCACCTCTAGTAGATTCTGATGGTGGAATTATAAATGATCCTTTAGTTTATAAATTAGAAGAAAATAAATGGAGAGTTTGTATAGCAGACTCGGATGTGCTTTTATTTGCTAAAGGAATAGCTTCTGCAAAAAAATTTGAAGTAAATATTTTTGAAGCAAAAGTAGATACACTAGCTATTCAAGGACCAAAGTCTGTAAAAATAATGGAAAAAGTTTTTGGAAAAGAAATTATGAATTTAAAATTCTTTAAATTTGATTATTTTACATTTAATAAAAGGAAATACTTAATTTCTAAATCAGGATTTTCTAAACAAGGTGGTTTCGAGATTCATACTGACAATATAGATGGTGCCTTAGAATTATATGATTATTTTTTTAAAATCGGTAAAGAATTTAATTTAAAACCTGGGACACCTAATCATCCAGAAAGAATAGAAGGGGGCTTATTATCATATGGAAGTGATATGGACATTTTTAATAATCCTTTTGAATGTGGTTTTGATAAGTATGTAGATTTAAATTCAGATATATTTTTTTTAGGAAAAGAGAATTTAAAAAAGATAAAAGAGAAAGGAATTAAAAATAAAATCATGGGAGTAAAAATTGACTCAAAATTTATAGATGTGTCACAAGGCATTCCAATACTGAATTTAAAAAATGATATGATAGGTCAACTAAGATCAGCTGCTTACTCACCAAAATTTAAAAAAACAGTTGGAATTGCTATGATTAAAAAAGATTTTTGTAATATTTCTGAGAAATTTCAATTAAAAATAAATAATAAACTAATATCAGGTGAAATTTGTGATTTACCCATTATATAATTATGAAAAAAGCTAAAATTTACATACCAACTAAAACCGCAATGCAGTCTGGTCGAGGAAAGTTAAAAAAATGGGTTTTAGAATTTTTAACTAAAGATACTCAATTGAATCCATTAATGGGCTGGGAAAGTTCCACAGATACACTTGGTGAAGTAATATTAAAATTTTCCTCAAAAGAAAAAGCCATAGAATATGCAAAAAATAACAATATTTCCTATACTGTTATTGAACCCAAACAAAAGGAATTTGTGATCAAATCTTATGCAGACAATTTTCTAAAGGATTAATTATGTGGCGTAGTTTTTTCACAGATAAGAAATGGTTTTACTGGTCCTATGGCGGAGGTATTTTTATTTTATTTTTGTTGGTGTCTCAAACTTATTTAGATGTTTTGTTTAATAGTTGGTATAAAGATTTTTACGATATTTTACAAACTGCAGAAAAAAGAGATATCTCAGAATTTTGGGACTCCATTGAAAAATTTTTATATATCGCTTTACCTTATGTAACTCTTTTTGCATTTACAAACTGGTTTACTAGATTATGGGCTTTTAGATGGAGAGAAGCAATTACTTTTTCTTATATGCCATATTGGCGCGCTACAGAAGCTAAAGTTGAAGGATCATCTCAAAGAATTCAAGAAGATTGTATGAATTTTGCAAAAATTGTAGAGTCTATTGGTTTACAAGTAGTTAAAGCGATTATGACTTTAATAGCTTTTATACCTATACTATGGGCTCTTTCTTCGAATGTAACTGTTCCTTTTTTAGACAATGTTTCTGGTTCTTTAGTTTGGGTAGCCTTAGTTTTAAGTATCGGAGGTATAATTATTAGTTGGTTGGTAGGAATTAAACTTCCAGGTTTAGAGTACAATAATCAAAAAGTTGAAGCTGCTTTTAGAAAAGAATTAGTCTATGGGGAAGATGATAGAAAAAATTATGTCCAAGCACCTACAATTCTTCAATTATTTACTGGTATAAAATTTAATTATCATAAATTATTTTTACACTATGGCTATTTTGACCTTTGGGCAATTTGGTATAGACAGTTATTTGTTATAGTTCCCTTTTTAATTATGGCTCCAGGTTTATTTACTGCTGCTTTTACGTTAGGTGTTATGATGCAAGTTGTAAATGCCTTTGGTGAAGTAAAAGATGCGTTTTCAGTTTTCTTATATAACTGGACAAGAATTACAGAATTAAGGTCGATACATAAACGACTTATGGAATTTGAAACTGCAATTAATTTTAAAAAAAAGTTGAGAAAACCTAGAAAATCTGATGTAAGAGCTTAATGGAGCTCTATCTAAAAATTATAGATGTACTTTTTCCAGTTTTTTTTGTAATTGGAGTAGGATATTATCTAGGAAAAAAAGACCCTAATTTTGATACAAATTTTATAACCAATTTTGCTGGGAATATAGGTACACCAGCAATGATTTTCTATACAATCACTACTACCGGAATAACTTTAGAAATTTTTATTGAATACTTTATCTACTCTTTAGTTATTATTGGTGGTTTTTCTGTAGTAGGTTTACTTTTTTTGTTTATTTTAAAAAAGGATATAATAAGCGAATTACCCCCTTTAATTTTACCTAATACAGGAAATATGGGAGTTCCAATTTGTCTTTTTGCATATGGAACCAGTGGGCTTGGTGTAGCTTCAGCAGTGGCTTCTGTAATAATACTTCTCCATTTTACTTTAGGAGTTTTATTAGCTAAAAAAAGTTTTTCATTAGAAATTCTAATTAAAAATGTTCCAATTTATGCAATTATAGCATCAGTTATCTTTTTATATTTTCGCTTGGATGTCCCTGGATATATTGAAAACACTACATTTCTTCTTACTTATACTACTATTTTCTTAGTTTTAATGTCCTTAGGGATAGCATTATCCAGATTCCAAGTTGTTTCCTGGACCAAGGCCTCAATCTTAGGGGCGGTGAGAGTTATAATTGGCCCTATAATAGGATTTAGCTTAATAAGATATTTAAATTTAGATGGTTTTGCAGCAGGTGTACTACTTATTCAATCTGCAATGCCTAGTGCAGTTTTAACCTATTTAGTAGGTTCGATGTATTCAGAGAAAAAAGTTGTAGATAGTGTAGCTAGCGTTATAGTTACTTCAACAATAATGTCATTAATAACTGTTCCTATAGTTGTTTTTTATAGTTTAAAGTATTTTCAATAAATTCAATGACTTATAAATTATAATTAAAGTTATATATTAATATATAAGTCAATAATACTTACATATAATATATAAAAGATAAATAAACACTGATAAATAAAGAGAATTTAAGCATCTTAGTGAGAATAAAATAAATTAAAAATAGTAAAAATTGTTTAATATTAGGGTTTATTAATCCAATTAATCTATAGGGGATCAAAATATTCAATAATTGCAACGATTTTAGTCGACTTAAAATCCGCAAATAGCAATATTTTTAGGAGGTTTGCAATACAGGAATATGCCGTTTAAACAGCCATAGAGTGCCTATTTTTTTGATTCCTCTGATTTGAAGTACAACTAACCGGTGAATTAAATAAAATAGATAGGGTAGTAGGGTAAGTCTGCTAAAACGCCCGTCAAATAACAATTCTAGACGATTATACCTTCAATTTTTAGTAGTTTTTTTTTAGTTTTAATGCCACCCTTAGCAGAATATCCTCCTAAAGAACCATCTGATCTTATAACTCTATGACAAGGTATTTTTCTTGGAAAAGGGTTTTTACCAACTGCATTAGCGACAGCCCTTGCTGATTTTGGTCTATTTATAGCAATAGCTATTTGTTTATACGTTTTTAAAGAGCCTTTTTTAATCGTTTTTAAGTAATTCCATACCTTTTTTTGAAATTTAGTCCCCTTAAAACCCTTATTTGAAGCGTGATTTGGATTCATTTAGAGTATTTTGCAAACTGCTTAGAACCCTTATTTGGCCCAGCTAATAGGAGCGTCCAAGCTGGTTTGCCTTTAGGAATGCTCAAACTATGCCTATCTGTGGCCTTTCTAAAGCCTATATAGCCTGGACCTCTCCAGAAAGTACCGTTTTCTGTTGATTCCCAATACCCTCCTTTAAGAATTATAGTAATATAAGACCAATAATGGTCATGTAAATCACCTAGATCGCTCTTTAAGATCTTATGAAGGAGTATATTGAAGGGGAACCACTTGGGTCTTTTGCGAAAAAGCAAATAGTATCTGACCATGAATGGCTCAGCCTTATCGTAGTCTGGCCAGCTTGGTCCACGATCCAAAAGTAATCTTTTTCGACTCTTAAACATGAGCTTAATTTAAACACTTGACACTAGAAATCATCTATATTATTACTAACGATAATTAATGGTTATCAATAGTAATATATAGAAAATTATGAAAGATCTAATAACTGATATCAAAGCTTTGCAAGAAGAAACATTAAAAAACTTACAAAGCTCGAAAGCAATGAATACTGTAAGAGCTTATAAATCAGACTTTAAAGATTTTGGACTATTCTGTGTGAAGAATGGATTTAAAAACCTACCCTCAGATCCAAAAATAGTATCTTTGTATTTAACTCATCTTTCATCAAAAGAAGTAAAATTAAGCACAATAAAGCGTAGATTAGTATCAATTGGAGTGATCCATAAGATGAAAGGACATTATCTAGACACCAAACATCCTGTAATCGTTGAGAACTTGATGGGTATAAAAAGAAGAAAAGGTACAGTACAAAAAGGAAAAAAACCTATATTAATCAATGAGTTAAAAAAAATACTTAAAGTTATAGATGAGCAAAATATTCAAGATATAAAAAAATTAAGAGATAAATCGATAATATTAATAGGATTTTCAGGAGGCTTTAGAAGAAATGAAATAGTTTCTCTAGATTACGAAGACTTAGATTTTGTACATGAGGGGCTTAAAATAACTATTAAAAGGTCTAAAACAGACCAGTTTGGAGAAGGATCAATAAAGGCTCTACCCTACTTTGAGGATAGCGTATATTGCCCAGTTACAATTTTACAAAGATGGTTAAATATATCGAAAATAAATAAGGGGTCGCTATTTAGAAGATTCTCAAAAGGATCAAAACTGACAAATGACAGATTAACAGATCAAACAGTAGCTTTATTGATTAAAGACTATTTAAAGATTGCTGGAATTGATAGCAAAAACTATTCTGGACATAGTTTAAGATCAGGTTTTGCAACATCGGCAGCTGAGTCTGGAGCTGAAGAAAGGAGTATAATGGCAATGACAGGGCATAAGTCTACAGAAATGGTAAGAAGATATATTAAGGAAGCTAATTTATTTAAAAATAATGCATTAAATAAAATTAAATTATGAGAAAAATATTAAACAAAATTTCTATAGTTTTAGTTTGTTATAATAGTTCATTTAAACTAAAAAAATTTGTACAAAAAATACCAAATGAAACAAAGATTTTCATTATTGATAACTCTAAAGATTACTCTTTAAAAAAAATATTTAGAAGTAAAAAAAATGTAAAAATTTATTTTAAAAAAAACGAAGGCTACGGATCTTCAATAAACTTTGCTGCGAAAAGAATTAAAACACCATATTTTTTAGTTGTGCAACCTGATGTAACAGGAATTAAAAAAAATTCATTAATAAAATTTTATAAATATGCGAAAAAATTAAAAGACAAATTTTCAGTCATTGGTCCCCACTTTCTAAATGCTTCTAAAAAAGGTCATTTTCAAACAAGTCTAAAATACAAAATAAAGGAGATTCATAATGTTCATGGATCAACCATGTTTTTTAATAAAAAAGTATTTAATGGAAACAAAGGTTTTGATAAGAATATTTTTTTATATTGGGAAGAAACAGATTATAGCAAAAGAGCCAATAAAAATGGTTATAAGGCATACCAACTAAATATAGTTAAAGTTAGACACGAAAAAGGTAAAGCCGTTAAAACTATCAATCAAGAAGATAAAAAAAAATTAGAAAATCTTTACACATGGCATTTTATATGGTCAAAATTTTACTATTTTAATAAACACTATGGAAAGGTCTTATCCATAATTTACTTTACTCCAATTTTAATAAGAATTTTATTTAGAATGTCTGTCTATAAATTGATTGAAAGCAATAAATTTACAAAATATTATTGTAGATGGGATGCATTAAAGAGTTCGATTTTAAACAAAAAATCATTAATGAGATTAGACAAAATACCAACAAACTTATAACATTTTACTAAGTAAAAGCTGATTTTCTGTTTCTACTAATATTTTAAAACCGTCTTTAATAAAGTAGTCCTTTGAATATAAAGTTTTAGCACCCTTATCGTCCAATAAAATTAAAGAACTAACTTTTAGCTTATCAATTACTGCTTTAGCTTCATTTAACTGGTGTTTTGAGGCCAGCTCAACATCATGACCATCAAAGGAATCAAGATATAAGAGATCTATTTTTTTATGAAACTCTTTAAGAAAAATAATGCTATCTTTTATGTAGAAATTTACATTATCATTATATTCTTTAGTAAAATCTTTAGCATTATTTATATTTTCTGCAGAAATATCACAACTATGAAGCTCTCCATTTATGAAATGAGCGAATTCAGAAAACATTAATGTACTCATTCCATCTTTCCAATTAAATTTTTTAAAAAATAAAAACTTTTTTTTACCACGTGATGTTCCAGTTTCAACTATAACTTTGGATTCTCTAGCCATTGCAATTTCTAATGTTTTTTTAAATAAACTAAATCTTATGTTTTTTTTATTATTGTACTTATTTAAGAAATTCATGAGCATTTAATAATATCTTTAGATAACGTTTTAAAATTATTTCTATATAAACTTTTATAGTTTTTCATATTGTACGTAATTTTTCCATAATGAGTAATTTTATTTTTTTCAATAATATCTAAAATTTTAATCTTATAATTTGAAGCAATATGAATAAATGCTCCATGACATGATATAAATAATGAACTTTTTGAAATAATGTGAGATACCGATAAAAAATTTTCTTTTGTTAATAAATAAGCTCTAGTGTTATTTAAATTTATTTCATATACAAATTCATTAATTTTGTTAGATGAGTTTTTAAGCTCTTCTATAATTTTTGTTTGAATTGTCCCTGTTGTAATAATTATTTTTTTGGATGTCTTTTTTGATAGTTGCGATAAAAAATCTAAAAAATCTTTAAAATTAATATCTATGTCAGTTAATTCTAATGCTTTTTTATAAGATTTTGAGTAATTTTGGATTTCCCATTTCTCATCATAATGTAATAATAGAAAATTGTTTTTTTCTAATTCTAAGATATCATTATGTAAATATTCATTTTTAAACTGATTAGGATCTAAATAATGAAAGTCTTCATTTGTTAAATTAAAATTGAGAGATGTACAGTTTTTTTCTAAAACATATTTCATTGTTTGATCTTTAAAATCATCGTTGTCTAAAAAAACATTTTTATAAAGAATTTGAAGTAGTTTTTTTTGAATTTTTTTTGACACATTAAATATTTTATTTTTAGATTTTAAGAAAAAACTAAAAATTATCGATCTATTTTTTTTATCTGCAATAATAATATAATCATATTTTCTTTTTCTTAACTCTAACATGAGTTTAAATCTATCCACTATTTTTTTAGATTTTAAAACAAATATTTCATCAACCAAATTGTAATCTTTTATAAAATTTTTATTTTTATCTGATGCAACTATGTATATTTCAGATTTAGTGTCGTTTCTCTTAATTGCTTTTATTAAGGGAGAGGTAATTAAAAAATCTCCTATTCTATCAGTTCTAAATATAAGATAATTCATATAATTTGATTTTATCTTTAGTATTTTTCAATAAAATTCAAAAAATTCTTTTTTATATACTCAAGATCTTTATTTTTTAATCCATGATGACAACCTATCAAAATACCATTTTTCATGACGTTATTGCTATTTATTTCAGCATTTTTGACTTTTTTGTATTTTCTTTTTTTCATTATAGGTTGTCTAAGTATGTTACCTGTAAAAATAGTTCTTGTTTGAATACCTTTTTTTTCTAAGAAAATTTGTAATTTTTGTCTCTTTATCTGAGATTCTGGTTTTATAATTAATGGATACGCTAACCAGGGAGTTATTAAACCTTTTAATTGTACAGGTAGTTCAAACAGGTTTGGAAACTTTGAAAAGAATGATTTTAAATTTTCAAAGTTAGAAACCCTATCATTAATATTTTTAGGTAGTTTTTTTAATTGTTCTAAAGCAAATGCTGCAGAAATTTCTGAAGGAAGAAAATTATAACCTATATCGTGAAAAATATATTTACCATCATATGGTATGCCATCTACCTTTATGCTAAATCTTTTTTTAATACCTTCAGATTCATTAAATACAGCTGATGATCTTCCCCATCCTCTGAGTAATTTTGCTTTTTCGTATATTTTTTTATCATTAAAACAAACCATACCACCAAAACCAGCACCTGTTATTATATGAGAAGCATACATACTATTTGTTGTAATATCAGAGTATCTTCCTAAATTTTTTTTATTTAATCTGTAACCAATTGTATCTGCTGAGTCTTCTATTATTTTAAGTTTATTTTTTTTTGCCAATGAAAAAATTTTTTTCCAATCAGGTACATTTCCTAATAAATTTGGAATCATTATGGCTTTAGTTTTTTTATTAATAGCTTTTTTTATATGATCAATATTTGCTACAAAAGTGTTTTTACCAACATCTATGAAATGAGCTTTTAATCCTAATTGATATATAGGTGCTACGGTTGTTGAAAAAGTTAATGTGGTAGTTATAATTTCGCTACCTTTCTTCAAATTTAATGATGCAAGAGCCAAAAGATTTGCTGAAGATCCAGAATTTACCATAAGACCATATTTTTTTCCAAATGATTTTGATATTTTGCTTTCTAAATTTTTAACTGCAGGGCCATCAATTAAAGTCAGAGACTTATTTTTAAGAACTTTTAAGGAAGCATTGATTTCCTTTTTATCATATACTGCTTTTCCATAATAAATTTTCATTTTATTTATTCCATAAAAACTTTTTTTTATTATTAATTCCTAATGTTTTATTAATAATAAACTCTGCTACTAAAGTTGAATTAAAATATTTCATATATTTATCCTTACCATTTTTCCCAATAGTCTTTCTTGCTTTTTCGTCGTTTGAAATTTTTAAAATCTTTTCTGAAAGATCATTGATATTTTTATAAAAAACCATTTCTTTGTCGTTAAAGAAATCTCGATATTGTGTTTTTTCGTCTATTAAGCAGACTAAACCATTTCCTACTATTTGAGTAATCCTGTCGCTACTGTAATATTTTATGGCATCTCCTCTACTTAAGTTTAAACCCATTTTAGCATTTTCAATCGTTTTGAAATAATGATCTGCCCAGATAGGCTGAATATTGTTTATACCATAAACGTCAAACTTTGCATTAGGGGTAAGATTAATTAATTTGTTGACAAAATTAACTCTGTCATCAGTTTTGCCTGATTTGAGAACTCCTCTATGAACTCCATGACTTAAGGCAAAAAATACATCAACATTACAGGATTTATTAAAATTATTTAATGTTTCAAAAGATTTATCCGAGGGATTAGGTATGAAGAAGCATTTATTTTTTGGTACAAAATTAAGCGCAGATGGACTTGTAGTTAAAAATGTAGCATCAACGCTGTTAATTTTATCCAATATACGATCTTTATTTCTTTCGAAGTCAGGACCTTTTTTATTTAAGGGATCAAGAAACCATTGACCAATTCTTACATTCGGATAGTCATTTTTAAGTTCATTAATTTGTTCAGGAGATATTAAATCAGCATGACCAAGAATGATAACATCGGGTTTATAATTATAACAAGTTTTTTTAAGTTTATCATTTAATGTTCTGGCACCTTTAATATCTTGAAATGATCTATAATACTTTTGAATGTCTCTATCGCTAAAACCTAAAACACTATGACCTAGTCTTATAAAACCATTATTTATTCTTCGTCCAGTATTAAAAAAAAGTCTACCATCTAATCTTTCATTAAAATTTGTTATATGAAGAATTCTTAGATTATTAAGTTTTTTCTTTGTGAAAAAATGTGTAATCTTTTCTATTTTTTCAGATCTATAACTATCTATTAGATTTGATATAAATTTATGTGTTAAGTAAAAATTCTTTATAGATAAATTTTGAAGCTTTTTTCTTAAATCCTTTTTTTTAATTAATTCATTTAAAGAATTTTCTAAACTTTTTACAGAAAGATTTTTTAAAATTTTTGCATTTGTAACAGTTTCTGGTAATCCTCCACGATTTGTAATAATGACAGCACAACCATTTGCTGAAGCTTCAAGACTAGTTCTTCCAAAAGGTTCCTCCCATCTAGAACATGCTACCGCTATACTAGTTTTTTTAAAAATTTTGATTACTTCTTCATGTTTTTTAAAACCAAGAACATCTGCATTATCATGTGAAAGTTTAATTTTTTCTCTTTTTTCATCACCTATAATTTTTGCTTTCCATTCAGGATTTTTATTTAAAATTCTTATAATCGCTTTAGAAAATACATCATAACCTTTTGCTTTGTTTAACTTTCCAACGAACGTTATCCATTTTTTTTTGTTATTGATTAATTTAACCGATCCTTTTTCAGCAGATTGATAAAAAACAGCTAACTTATTGCTGTTAATAAATTTATTCTCTAAACCCTCTAAAAATCTTTTTTTTGACCAATTACTATTAAAAATTATCTTATAACATTCTTTGAGTAAAAATTTTCTGTCATTAATCGATTTGGACCCATCCATAGAAAGTGGATCGTTATGGAAGTACAATGATATTATTTTTTTATTAGTTTGAGAAGAAATAATTTTGACATAACTAGGTCTATTGTGTATTTCAATTATTGATGAATTTTTCTTTTTTTCCAATTTAATAAATTTATTTACATAATTTCTTGTTTGACTGGTTAAAGGAATATTTAATAGTGAAATATTCTTATATTTTATTGGAAATTTTTTTTTTAATTTAGTACTTCCATAAACTGTAATATTTTTTTTAAAAATACTTTTCTTGCTTGTTTCAAAAACAAATAATGATACAGCACCAGGGTAAGTCGGTGAAAAATTTTCTTTATATGGAAGTAAAATAGAAATGTTCATATATACTTGTTTTTAATTTTATTTCTTAAAGTTCTATTTTTCTTTATATAATATTCTCTAGAAATTGCTTTACTTTTTGATTTAAAAATCTCCTTATAAATCAATTCCCAAGTTCTTCCTCTTGTAAATTTGGCTCCTTTTCCAGAATTATGAAGAGCTATCCTCTGTTTAATATTTTTAGTGTATCCGATGTAGGTAATTGACTTCACTCCCTTTGATTTGAGCATATAAACATAATAGCTCATTAATCTTATTGAATGCCTAAGTGTGTATATTTTATATTGAGATAATCTTTAATTGCCATGGAACCACCTTCCCTACCGTATCCAGTTTGTTTGATTCCACCAAAAGGTGCCTCAGGTATGGCTACAATGCCTGTATTCACAGCTACAGTGCCTGTTTCCATTAATTCAGATGCTAGATGAGCTTTTTTTAAATTATTAGTATAAATATAGCTAGCTAAACCAAGATCATTATTATTAGCCCTTTTTATAACTTCATCAAAATCTTTAAAAGAAAGTATAGGAAGTAGTGGGCCAAAAGGTTCTTGATTCATAATAGTAAAATTGTCTTTTACATTATCAAATATTGTAGGTTCGAAAAAATAACCTTTATTAAAACCTGCTGGTTTTTTTCCACCATAAAGTATTTTTGCACCTTCTTTTTTTGTTACCTCAACTAGAGCTTCTAATTCTTCTAATCTTTTTTTAGTAGTTAATGGGCCTAAAATTGTATCTTTTTCTAATCCATTTCCCAATTTTAATTTTTTTGTTTTTTCAATCATTAAACTTATAAATTCATTTTTTTTACTTTCATGAATATAGAATCTGCTTGGTGAAGTACAAACTTGACCATTATTTCTAAATTTAGCGAAAATTGCCATGTCGGTTACTTTATTTAAATCTACATCTTCAAAAACAATAAAAGGAGAATGGCCACTTAATTCCATCGTTACTCTTTGTACTTTATCGGCAGCTTTTTTTAAAATAAGTTTTCCAACACGTGTTGAGCCAGTTATAGAAACTTTTTTTATTATATTGGAAGATAATAATTCATTTGAAATATATGCTGGGTCACCTGAAAGTAAATTCACAACACCTGGCGGAACACCAGCTTCATTACAAATGTCAACTAACTCCATAACTGAACCAGGAGTGATGACATCAGGTTTTACTATTACGGAACATCCTGCTGATAAAGCAGTAGAAATTTTTCTTGATGCTAAAGTAATAGGAAAATTCCAAGGAACAAGAGCTGCAACTACTCCTACAGGCTGATAATATACATGTATTCTTGTATCAGGGGATCTACCTTGTAAAGTTTCTCCATAAATTCTTTTTGCTTCCTCAGAACTCCATTCAAAAATATCTGCTGACCCGTTGGACTCGGCAAGTCCTTCAGCTAGTGGTTTTCCAACTTCTAAAGTCAACCATTTCGATAAAATATCACTTTTTTTTCTAATTAAATCAGAAATTTTTCTTATAACTCTTGATCTTTCCCAAGGCGTAGTGTTTTTCCAAATTTCTAAACCTGTCTCAGCAGATTTAAGAGCATTTTCGATATCTTTTTTATTAGCTTTCGAAGCTTTACCTAAAATCTCCTCTGTAGCAGGATTTATAACTTCGTAAGTTTCTCCACTAGAAGATTTCTGCCATTTACCATTGATGAATTGACCAAATTTCTCGTACATATTTAATGGCGGTCCCACGGGGAATCGAACCCCGATTAGATGATTGAAAACCATCTGTCCTAACCGTTAGACGATGGGACCTTAATTTTTTATGTTCTTATTAACAGAAATATCATCGATAATAAACTCCACATTTTTTTCACCTCTCCATTCATTTAGAGACAATTTTCCTGCTATATTAAATTTATTATTATTTTTTTTGAGCAAATATGCCCCTAATTCACTCTCAGCAGCGTTAAAAGCTATTGTTTTAATGTTTGTTCCTTCAGAGCTAATCAAAACTGATTTAATATGCTTCTCTCCTACAATTTTACTGTTAACTGTACTCAAATCTTCAACAATAAATTTTGGTTCTGGGTTTCCTGACCCGAATGGTGATAAAACATTAACCTTATCATAAAATTCTAAGTTAATTGCAGATGGAGCTATTTTGCTATCAAGCAACAATGGCTTTTGAAGTTTTAAATTTTCATTAATATTTTTAAATTTTCGAAATATGAATTGTTTAAATTTTCCTATATTAGAAATATTGATTGAAAATCCACCTGCCATTTTATGACCACCTCCTTTTATTAAAATTTTTTTTTGAGTAGCCGTTATAATTGCAGACCCAATATCAAATCCTGAAATTGATCTCGCTGAAGCTTTTCCTATTTCTCCATTTATGGAAATAATAATAGTGGGTTTATTAAATTTATCTTTAATTCTTGATGCAACAATTCCTATGACACCTTCATGCCAATTTATACCCTGCAAAACTAAAACTGGATCCTGAAATTGAATTTTCGAATCATTTAAAATTTTTTCTACAAGATCTTGTTCTAAAATTTTTCTCTCTTTATTATATTGATCTAATTCTACCGCTAATTTAAATACTTCTTTAGGATTTGAATTTAATAATAAATTTGCACCATGTGAACATTTACCTACTCTTCCTCCAGCATTAATTCTTGGTCCCAAAATATATCCTAAGTGATAAATAGAAGGACTAGTTTCTATTTTACAAATATCTAGTAATGTTTTCAAACCTAGATTCTTTTTAGCTTTTAAAATTTTTAGTCCTTGTTTAACTATAGCTCTATTTAATCCAACTAGCGGAACAACATCACAAACAGTTCCTAAAGAAACTAGATCTAAATAATTTATTAATTTTGGTTCATCAACAGAGTGCGCTTTAAACCAATTAATTAATCTTAATTGTCTATTTAAAGAAACTAAAAACATAAACGATACACCTGCAGCACATAAATATTGTAGATTAGATTTATCATCTAATCTATTTGGGTTAACCACTGAATAGGCTTGAGGTAAATTAATTTCTGATTGATGATGATCTAAAACAATTACATCGATATTTTTGCTTTTAGCATAGTTTATTGCATCGAATGATAATGTGCCACAATCAACAGTAAAAATAATTTTAATATTTTTTTCAATCAATTCTTTAAATCCTCTTATAGAAGGTCCATATCCTTCTGTCTTTCGATCTGGGATATATATTTCGTAGTTTAATTTCAGTTCATCAAAATATTTTCCTAGTAAAGCTGTTGAAGTTGCACCATCAACATCATAATCACCAAAAACTCCTATTTTTTCTTTTTTTTTAATAGCCTCTAATGTCCTCATTGATGATTTTTCCATATCCAACAAATTATTTGGATTAGGTAAAAAATTTTTAATAGAGGGATTTAAAAAACTATTAATATCTTCTTTTTTAATATTTCTTAGTACTAGTAATTTTGCAGTAATTTCATCTAGGGAAAAATTATCTTTTAGATAAACTATTTTTTCTTGATCAAATTTTTTTAAAATCCAATTTTTTCCAGTAACTGATACTGAATTCATTTTTTGTGTTTATTTTTAAACAAAGTGTTAATTTTACCATTTTTATGTAAAGCAATAGTATTGGCTTCATAGTATTCATTTTGATTTTTAATTCCATCAGCCAATTCTCCATTGGTTATAGCTGTAGCACAAAACATAACATCACCTTTTATCATATCTTCAATATTATATTTTTTTTTTAAATCGGTAATCCCCATTTTTTTTGCTCTCTTTGACTCATTTTCATTAAGAACTAATCTTGTTTGTATCTGCCCTCCATAACAACTCAGCGCTGCTGCAGCTAAAACACCCTCAGGCGCTCCTCCAATGCCTATATAAATATCAACAGGAGAACTTTTATCGACTACATAAATTACGCCCATGATATCGCCATCACTAATTAATTTTAATTTCACATTCATTTTTTTTAATGAAGATATGATTTTATCATGTCTAGGTCTGTCTAAAATACATGCTGTTAATTTGTCTGGCGTTGTTTCCTTAGCTTCTGCTAAAATAGATATATTTTTTTCAACACTGTTGTCTAAGTCTAATAAGTTTTTAGGGAAATTTGAGCCTATTGCAATTTTTTCCATATAAGTGTCTGGTGCAAAAAATAAATTATTTTTTTCACTTGCAGCCAATACAGAAAATGCATTAGGTAAATTCTTGGCAACAAAGTTAGTGCCTTCTAATGGATCCACAGCCAAATCTATTTTTTGACCTTTTTTTGTACCTACTCTTTCACCAATAAACAGCATTGGCGCTTCATCCATTTCACCTTCTCCAATAACAATTTTTCCATCCATCTCAATTTTATTAAATTCACTTCTCATGTTA
>CACFVE010000015.1 GCA_902569735.1 uncultured Pelagibacteraceae bacterium
TAGCCGTATCTAAAGGTTGTAATGCATTTTTGTCCTCAATAAAATCGCCTAGACTACTATCCTCTTCGTCTCCTACAGGGGTTTCAAGTGATACTGGCTCCTTAGCTATTTTTAATACTTTTCTAACTTTTTCCAGAGGCATTGCTAATTTTTTTGCTAATTCTTCAGGCGTTGGTTCTCTACCAAACTCACTCATAATTTGTCTTTGTGTTCTTACTATCTTATTAATAGTCTCTATCATGTGAACTGGAATTCTGATTGTTCTTGCTTGATCTGCAATAGATCTTGTAATGGCTTGTCTGATCCACCAAGTAGCATAAGTTGAAAATTTATAACCTCTTCGATATTCAAATTTATCTACTGCTTTCATCAAACCAATATTTCCCTCTTGAATAAGATCTAAAAATTGAAGTCCTCTATTAGTATATTTTTTAGCAATAGAAATTACTAATCTAAGATTTGCTTCAACCATTTCTTTTTTAGCTATTCTTGATTCTCTTTCTCCTTTTTGAATTCTGCTTACTAACCTTTTGAATTCACCAACTGACAATCCTATTTTTTTACTAAAATCGACTAACCTTTCTCTAATTTCAGAAAAATCTTTTTTAAATTTCTTAAAAAAGTTTTTCCATACTTGATTTTCCTTTAAAAAAGACTCAAATTTAGGGTTTATTTCGTTGCCTATATAATATTTTAAAAATTCTTCTCTAGAAATTTTATTATCCACAGCTAACCTTAACAACACACCTTCTAAGGAAACTATCTTTTTATTTTCTTTGTAATGCAACTGCACTAGTTCTTCAACTACATGTGGGGCTAATTGAAGATTTTTAAAATTATCAACCAATAATGTTTGAATCTTTTTAAAGTTTTTATTCTTAGATATTGAAAGTTCTTTTGAGTCTAATAAGCAATATAATTTTTCTTTTTGATACTTTTGAAGTTTAGAGTAATTCTTATTTAATGAGTCTAAAATATTTATTATTCTAGGTTTAATCTCCTCCTCCATTTTTGCCAATGAAACATTGAATTCATCATCTTCAGAAGTGGTTTCATTTTCTTTCTTATCATCGTCTTTTCCTACTTCGTCTTTTTTTTCTTCTTTGTTGTCTAATTTTTTTTTAGTTTTTAATTCATCACCTTCTTCTAAGGATTCGAAGTCCTCATATGTTGAGTCTATATCAATTATGTCTCTAACTAAAAGTTGTTGATTTTCTATCTGTTCTTTCCATTCAAATATTTTTTTTCCAATTATTGGGCTCTGTGTTAAGGCATTTATCATAACATCTTTTCCTGCTTCAATTCTTTTTGCAATTGCAATTTCACCTTCTCTGGATAAAAGTTCAACTCCACCCATTTCTCTAAGATACATTCTGATTGGATCGTCACTTTTGTCTGAAGATTTATCTTCAGTTGTGTTTGCTGTTTCTTTCTTTTTATTTGATTGAAATTGAGATTTTTTTTCTACTAGTGTTACTTTTTCGTCTACGATAATAATAAAAGCTTTTTCAATATTCTCTATTGTTCCGCTTCTTTTGCCTAAAGACTTTCCAAGCTCTTCATAGGTAATAAATCCTCTATGCTTTCCTTTGTCTAAAAGTCTTTCAAATGATTTTGTAATTATTTTTTCAGCCATTAAAATTTTTATTAGAGTAGTGGGATATATATAATCACTAGTTTGTAAAAATCTACTTCTTTTTAATCCCGATTTAATTGGTTTTTAAGCTTTACTAACTCTGAGTATGAGGTTTCATCTAAATTCTTGATCAGCTCTTTTTCTAGAGATTCTATTTTTTTTAAATTATTCAATTCTTTCAATTCAGCTATTAACTCATTAAGCAACTCTAATACTGCATCATTTTTTTTAGTCTTTAAAATTATCTGAATACTAGAATTTTCCTGTATCTCTTCAATTAATTTTTTGTAATCAACGCTAATTTTTGATTTAATAGTTTTCTCATCGTCACCATTTAATAATGAGGTAATAATTAACTTTTTCAAACTTTCATTTTTTTCTGATAAAAAATTTATTTCAGATATTTCTTCAATCTTTTCTGATGCTAAATCAAAATAATTTAACATTATAAATAATACAGAAAATTCCTTTATTTGAATTTTTGAAAAACCACTTTTTTTTTTATGTAAAGTTTTTGTTTCATTTAATAGTCGATATTCTTCTTTATTGTTATATTTTTTGAATCGACCATATGGTTGCCTAGCATTTTGAATTGGGGTTAATCTTTTAATTTTGTCTAAAAAATCTTCCAAAACATATTTTCTAAGTGTTTCATCTTTAATCAAATAGCATATTTTTTTAATTTCTTTTTCAAATTTAGATATTTCAAAGGGGTTATTTCGATCAATTTTATTTAAATAGTAGTCCCATACATATGTTTGAATTATTTTTTTTTCTTTTAAAAGTGATAAAAAATTTTCTTTACCATTTTGTTTTATATAATCATCTGGGTCGTTCTCTTCAGGAATAATTGAAAAAAAGATTTTGTTTTCTTCATTAATTAATGGAAAAAGTTTTTCAGCTATTCTCAAAGCTGCATTTTGACCACTTCGATCTCCATCCAAACATATAATGGGATTAGAGAAAAATTTCCAAATTAAATTTATTTGTCGATCTGTTAATGCAGTTCCTGAATTTGCTATAACATTTTTAATTCCCGCTGAATAAACACTTACCACATCCATATAACCTTCAACTATAATTACCTCTTTAGTTTCAGCTCGACATAATTTTGCTTTGTCTAAATTAAAAATCATATTGCCTTTTTTATAAAATTCGGTTTCAGGTGAATTAATATATTTAGCTAATTTACTTTCTTTAATTATTCTTCCTCCGAAAGCAATTGGATCTCCAGTTATATTATTTACTGGAAAAATAATTCTTGAATTAAACCTGTCAATATACTTTCCACTTTTATCATGCTTGAAATATAAACCTGTTAAATTTATATCTTCTTCTGAATATTTTTGTAATAGATCCTGGTAAAAATTATTTTTCCATGGAACATAACCTAATTTAAATTCTTCAATAGTATTTTTTCCTAAACCTCTTTTCTTCAAATACTCTAATGCCTCTTTGTTGTTTGAATTAAATAATTCGTTGTAAAAATAATCTGAATATTCTTTATAAATTTTTTTGTAAGTTTGAAATCTTATATCTTTTTTTTTATCAAAATTTGAAAACCTATAAGGCTGCATACCTGCCTCAGCAGCAAGAATTTTAACTGCCTCTCCAAATCCAATCGACTTTGTCTTCATTAAAAAATCAAAAATATTTCCGTGTTCTCCACTGCTGAAACAATGATAAAACTCTTTTTGATCATTTACCGTAAAAGATGGACTTTTCTCATTTTTAAAAGGCGAAAGTCCTATAAATTCTTTTCCTCTTTTTTTTAGCCGCACAGATTTACCTACAACTTGGGATACTTTTAATCTTAATTTTATTTCATCAAGATATTCCTTTGGATATTTCATTTATTTTAAAAGTCCTTTAATTATTCCACTTACTTTTGAAAAATCTAAAGTATCAGCATGTTTAGACTTTAGCTCTCCCATAACTTTACCCATATCTTTCATAGATGAGGCTCCAACCGACTTAATCACTTCCTCACAAATTTTTTTTGTTTCTTCTTCGCTTAGCTGTTTAGGTAAAAAGGCATTAATAACATTTATTTCTTTTATCTCACTATCTAAGAGTTCAGTCCGTCCAGCTTTTTTATAAACTTCACAGGACTCGTTTCTTTGTTTTATCATTTTTTTTAAAATACCAGTTATATCAGAATCTTTAATCTCCTTTTTGCCTTTAGAGCGACCTGCTATTTCAGCGTCTTTTATTGCTGAGACTATAAGTCTTAATGTTGGATAGGTATTTTTATCTTTGGCCTTTAAGGCTTCGTTTAGCTTGACTTCTATTTGTTTTTTAAGAGACATAAATTTTAAAAATTTATTTTAATCACAATTCTTATCTAAAATAAAAAGAACTTTCTTGACGATTATATTTCTATTTCATATGTTTCGCAAAATCATGTTTATAAGTTTTTTACTTTAACTTATGAGTTGTATTTGAAGCAATTTGGTCAAAATATAAACTCTAACAAAAATCTTAAAAAGATCGATTCTAACGCTATTTTAATTCTACAAAACGGTAAGTTCTTTCAGGGCATAGGTTTAGGTTACCAAGGAACAGCTACTGGAGAAGTTTGCTTCAACACATCTATTACAGGATATCAGGAAATTATTTCTGACCCTTCATATGCTGAACAAATTATTAATTTCACTTTTCCTCATGTTGGAAATGTTGGGTCTAACAAAGAAGATCACGAATCTGATAAAATTTGGACTAAAGGAGTCATAATTAACACTGAAATTACTGATCCATCTAATTACAGGTCTTTAAAACATTTAGATCAGTGGCTAGAACATAATAAAATAGTAGGCATTACAGGTATAGATACAAGGAATTTGACAAATTTTATAAGAGATAAAGGAGCACCTAAAGGAACTATATCCTATATAAGAAATGCTAAATTTAATATCAAAAAACTTCTTAAAACTACTCAAAAGTGGAGTGGTTTGAAAAATTTGGATTTAGCAAAACAAGTTACAACCAAAAAAAATTATATTTGGAAAGATTTTAAAACTTGGAAAAAAGGAGAAGGTTTTGTTAAAAATAAAAAAAAGTCTTTACATGTCGTTGCAGTAGATTATGGAATTAAAAAAAATATTTTAAGATACTTTTCTGACTTTAATTGTAAAGTTACAATAGTTTCCTGTAAAACAAATGCTAAAGATATTTTGAAATTAAAACCTAATGGGATCTTTTTATCTAATGGACCTGGTGATCCAGCTGCAACTGGAAAATATGCTATTCCAATAATTAAAGAATTTATAAGAAATAATCTTCCAGTGTTTGGAATTTGTTTAGGTCACCAATTGCTTGGTTTAGCCTTAGGAGCAAAAACAAAAAAAATGAATTTGGGTCACAGAGGTGCAAACCATCCTGTTAAAAATTTGTTAAAAGGGAATGTGGAAATAACAAGTCAAAACCATGGATTTGAAATAGTTAGGAAAAATTTGCCAAAAAATATTCAAATTACTCATCTATCACTTTTTGATAATAGCGTGGAAGGAATCAAGCTTAAGTCTAAACCAGTTTTTTCTGTCCAATATCATCCTGAGTCTAATCCTGGGCCCCAAGATAGCGTTTATTTGTTCAAAGAGTTTGTAAACAGTATGAAAAAAAATGCCAAAAAGAAAAGATATTAAAAAAATTTTAGTTGTCGGTGCTGGTCCAATTATTATTGGCCAAGCCTGTGAATTTGATTACTCAGGTACACAAGCATGTAAGGCATTAAAAGATGAAGGTTATAAAGTAATTTTAATTAATTCAAATCCTGCAACTATTATGACAGATCCAGATGTTGCTCATAAAACGTATATAGAACCAATCACTTTAGAAGTTTTAGAAAAAATTTTGATCAAAGAAAAACCGGACGCAATCCTTCCTACTATGGGAGGTCAAACTGCCTTAAATCTGGCTATGGAGGCTAAAAAAAAAGGTATTCTTAAAAAATACAAGATTGAACTTATAGGAGCAAATTCTACAGCTATTTCAAATGCTGAAGATAGAAAAAAATTTAGAAAAAATATGCTCGACATAGGATTAGACCTACCAAAATCAAAAGTGGTAAATAATTTTAATCAAACGTCCAAAGTTTTAAAACAAATTGGCCTTCCAGCTATAATAAGACCTGCTTTTACGCTTGGGGGTCTGGGAGGAGGAATAGCAAAAACTAAGATAGAATTTTTTAAAATAGTTAAAAACGGTTTGCAAGAATCTCCTGTTAATCAAGTATTAGTCGAAGAGTGTTTGGAAGGGTGGAAAGAATTTGAGATGGAAGTTGTAAGAGATAAAAAAGATAATTGTATAATTATATGTTCTATCGAAAATATTGATCCTATGGGAATTCACACTGGGGACTCAGTTACTATCGCGCCTGCATTAACACTTACAGACAAAGAATACCAAGTAATGAGAAATGCTTCTATCGCATGCTTAAGAAAGATAGGGGTAGAAACTGGGGGGTCAAATGTACAGTTTGCAATAAATCCTAAAGATGGAAGAATGGTTATTATAGAAATGAACCCAAGAGTTTCCAGATCCTCAGCATTAGCCTCAAAGGCCACTGGATTTCCAATTGCTAAAGTCGCCGCAAAACTTGCTGTGGGTTATACTTTAGACGAATTAAAAAATGAAATAACAAAAGTTACTCCTGCTTCTTTTGAGCCAACTATTGACTATGTGGTAACTAAAATTCCAAGGTTTACTTTTGAAAAATTTTCAAAATCAGCCGCTGTTTTAGGAACATCTATGAAATCTGTAGGAGAAGCAATGGCAATAGGTAGAAATTTCAAAGAATCTTTACAAAAAGCTTTAGTTTCTCTTGAAACTGGTTTTTCAGGTGTTGACCAAATTTTTAATTTAAAAGTAAAACAAATTGAGAAAAAACTTAGAGAAAATATACCAAATAAGATTTTGCTTATAGGTGAGGCTTTAAGGAAAAAAATTAATATAAAAAAAATACATCAACTCTCAAAGGTTGATCCTTGGTTCTTGAACCAAATAAAAGACATTATAGATAGTGAAAATAAGATAAAAAAAAATGGGTTGCCTAAAACATTTAACGAATTTAATTATATAAAGTCTATTGGCTTTTCAGATAAAAAATTATCAGAATTAACAAATATTTCTGAAAATATTGTAAGAAAAAAAAGGATGGCCTTAAAGATTTTACCTGTTTACAAAAAAGTAGATACATGTGCATCAGAATTTAAATCATTTACCCCGTATATGTATTCTACTTATCAAAGAAATTTTTCCTCGAATACAGAGTGTGAGGCAGAACCATCCAACAAAAAAAAGATTATAATTCTTGGAGGCGGCCCCAATAGAATTGGCCAAGGCATTGAATTTGACTACTGTTGTTGCCAAGCTAGTTTTGCTTTGAAAAAAGCTAGATTCGAAACAATCATGGTAAACTGTAATCCCGAAACAGTTTCAACAGACTATGATACTAGTGATAGATTATATTTCGAACCGTTAACAGAAGAATTTGTTTTTAACATTATTAAAAAAGAACAAACTAGAGGAAGTTTGGTTGGTGTTATAACTCAATTTGGAGGACAAACTCCAATTAAATTAGCAAAATTTTTACACGAAAATAAGCTGCCAATACTAGGAACACAATACAGTTCTATAGATCTAGCTGAAGATAGAGACAGATTTAGAAAACTTATAAATAAATTAAAACTAAAACAAGCGGAAAGCGGGATTGCAAAAAGTTTCTCCCAGGCACTACAAATATCTGAAAAAATTGGTCTTCCACTAATGGTTAGGCCATCGTATGTTTTAGGCGGTAGAGCTATGGAAATCGTTCATGAAAAAAAACAACTTAGAAATTTTGTTCAAGAAGCTTTTAAAGCTGCAGAAAGAAATCCAATTTTAATTGATAAATTTATAGATAATGCAATGGAGGTAGATGTAGATGCTATATCAGATGGTAAACAAGTTTTTGTTGCTGGGGTGATGCAGCATATTGAAGAAGCAGGTATCCATTCAGGTGACTCGGCTTGTAGTTTGCCCCCTGTATCAATAAAACCTTTTTTGATTAAAGAAATTGAAAATCAAACAAAAAAATTGGCTCTAGCCCTAAAAGTAAAAGGTTTTATGAATGTTCAATATGCAATTAAAAAAGATGAAATTTATGTTATCGAAGTAAATCCAAGAGCAAGTAGAACAGTTCCATTTGTCTCAAAAGCTAAAGATTTGCCTTTAGCAAAAATAGCATCGAGAGTTATGGCTGGAGAAAAATTATCTAATTTCAATTTGAAAAGTAAAAGTAAAAAAATGTTTGCAGTTAAAGAATCCGTATTCCCATTTAATAAATTTCCAAACAGTGACCTTTTACTTGGACCGGAAATGAAATCTACTGGTGAAGTAATGGGATTTGATAAAAACTTTGGGATGGCATTTGCTAAAAGCCAGATTGCTGCTTCTAATTCTCTACCAACAAAAGGATTAGCTTTCATTTCTTTAAAAAATAGTCATAAAGAAGAAGGTGTTGAGTTGGCAAAACAATTAAAAAGATTAAACTTCTACCTTTGTGGAACAAAAGGAACTGCCAAATATATAAACAAGCATGGAATAAAGTGTAAAACTATTAATAAAGTAAATCAGGGATCTCCACATATAGTTGACGTATTAAATGCTAAAAAAATAGCGCTAGTTATAAATACTGGTGGAGGAAATAGTGAAACTCAATTAAGCGATGCGGTAGCCTTAAGAAGAGCCACACTAGCTAATAAAGTACCTTATTGTACAAATATGTCTACTGCTAGGGTATGTATAGAGGGAATCAAATCTCTAAATTCAAAAGATATTAGTGTAACTTCCTTACAAGATATTTAACTAGTAGACTTTCCAATCAGTTTCAAAAGTCACATAATTTATCTGAATGCATCGTCTCTCTTTTTTAATCTCTTTTTTTTCCATGCCATGCCAAGAGTCTGGTCCACTCGTGAAGAAATATCCGTAATTATGTTTGTAAGGAACTGTTTTCACTTTTTTAAGTTTTTTATCGTAAAAGTCAGTACCTAAATTTTCAGATTCATTATGAAGGTTTATAAAAACTATAGATGACATAAGCTTCTCTTTAATATCGCAATGAGGCTTCAGCCAAAAACCTTCTCTATCACAAATAACTTCTAATCTTACGTAAGCATTGCTGAGATCTTTTCCAATTAAACTTCCTATTTTTTTATAAACTTCAGGAGATCTAAGCTCCTCAATAAATTTTGTAAGATGTGGAAATTTTATTGTATTTTCTTTTGTTACATAACATCTTATTTTTTTAGCTTTTCCTCCCTCTTTTATGCCTGAACGAAAAGCTCCGTCTCCTCCATCAAGCGCTCTTGTGCCATCGTAACTTAAATTTTCCTTTTTAGGATCGGCTATATTTGCATTACTAATTTCTTCAATAGCTTCGCTAGTTAAAGGTTGGTTGATCTCAAAATGTTTAAATGGATCGTTAAAAGATTTTGTTCTATTTTCTAGTGATTTAAATAATTCCATTTTTTTTCATTTTTTCTCTTATAATTGGGACAACTCGATTAATCTCATCTAACTTATCATAACTCCAATTGTCAACTCTTTCACCCAGTTTTTTAGTTATGCCTAATTCATTAAACTGAGAATAAAAATTTCTGAATCTTTTGCTAAATCTTTTTGCTTTCATCATTGCGACGTAAATTGGCTTTCCGGTAAGCGCTGCCTCAGAAATCATTGACGTAGAGTCGCAAGTAACAATTATATGATCAGCAATTGCTAAGGAACTTAAATAGGCTTTCTTATTCACTTCCTTAACTACATGATGATTAAAACTAAATGTATTGAAAGCTTTTTTAATTACAAGATCGGGAGTTCTGTAAGAAGGAATTACAACAATTTTATATTTATCTGGAGAGAATAATGCCTTTATTTTATTAAAAACAAAATGAACTTCTTCCTCTGAAAAATTATAATGTTTATTTGGTCCTCCAATAATAAAAGCTACGATCTTTTTTTTTTCTTTATTAACTCGTAAATATTTTGAATTTTCTGCAATTTCTTTTTTTGTTAGATAATGTATTGAACCCTTAGTTTGTAAAACATTTTCACCTCTTAAATTGTCATGTTCAGGACAAATGATTAAATCAAAATTTTTTAATGACACTGTGGGATCTTGAATGTGAATATTAAAAATTTCATTACCAAATCTTCTTTTTAAGGCAATAGAAGGAATTACGCTTTTTCTACCGCAAGAGATAATGATTTTCGAATCACAAACAAATTTTTCTGTTAATAAATTCTCAGAAATAGGAGTAAATTTTGGAGGAATTAAATTCCAAAAAGGTTTTAATTTTACAGTTTGATGTTTAAATCCAAGCTTTAACCCTTTGGCCAGTCCTTCAACTTGGCTTACCATGCCGTGCATACCTTGTGATAAAAGAAGAGCTTTTAATTTTAACATTAGTTACTATATAAACATATCATTATGAATAATAAATCAACTAAACATACAAAAGTGTTAATACTTGGATCTGGCCCCGCAGGTTATACTGCCGCAATCTATGCTGCTAGAGCAATGTTAAAGCCAATTTTAGTTCATGGTTCCCAACCAGGCGGTCAACTAACTACAACAACTGATGTGGAAAACTACCCCGGCTATTCAAAAGTGATTCAAGGTCCTTGGTTGATGGAAGAAATGAAAGGTCAAGCTGAGGCAGTGGGAACTGAAATGATTCAAGACCACATCAATAAAGTAGATTTATTAACAAAGCCTTTTACAGTGGTTGGAGATAGTGGTCAAATTTATACCGCAGACTCCATTATTATTTCGACAGGGGCTCAAGCGAGATGGTTGAACTTAAGATCTGAACAAAATTTTAGAGGATTCGGTGTTTCTGCTTGTGCTACTTGCGATGGTTTTTTCTTTAAAGATAAAGAGGTCGCAGTTGTAGGTGGAGGTAATGCTGCAGTAGAGGAAGCTATGTTTTTAACAAAATTTGCTTCAAAAGTTAAATTGATTCATAGAAGAGACAAGTTGAGAGCTGAAAAAATGCTTCAAGAAAAATTGAAAGCTAATAAAAAAGTAGAAATAATTTGGGATAGTGTTGTCGAAGATGTTGTAGGAACAACTGAACCTAAAAGTGTCAATGCAATTAAGATTAAAAATGTTAAAGACAATACAACTAAAGAATTGAAAGTGGATGGACTTTTCATTGCTATAGGCCATGATCCAGCAACATCATTATTCAAAAATCAATTAGATATGGATAAAGAAGGCTACTTAATTACAAAAGCTGATTCTACTATCACAAATATACCCGGAGTATTTGCAGCAGGTGATGTTAAAGATAAAATTTTTAGACAGGCTGTAACTGCTGCGGGAATGGGTTGCATGGCTGCTCTTGAAGCAGAAAAACATTTATCTGATAAATAATAGTGAAAAATAACCTTCATGTTTTTTTGGGGTCAACAGTTGCAGATGCTGCTTCAAGACCTTTGCATTGGGTTTATGATCAAAAAAAACTGCTTACTTACATTAAAGGTAAAAAAGATTTTGCCTTTTTAAAAGTCAATAAAAGCCCTTTCTATAATATTAAGACTGGTAAAGTTTCTGGCTACAATGATGTTGGTCAAACAATGTTTAAGACTTTAGTTGAAGGACATCAAAATATAGAAACAAGATTTAAGAAGAATATAATTAAAAATTTCGGTCAAGGGAGCTTATATTGGAAAAACTATAGACTAAGAGCAAAGTACAGAAAAGTAAAAGACTGGCGGGGAATAATTAAAGGTCCATGGATACATCAAAATATTATTGAAACTATTCAAAATATTAAAAAAAATAAAAAATTAACAGGTGGAAAAAAAGTGAATGAGTCAGATGGCTATTGTGCTGCTCTACCCTATTTTTTGTTTGGTTATAATTTTAATAACCTTAAAAAGATTATTTCAATAGTTACAGTTTCAAAAGTAAGTATAAAATATGCTTTAGCGAAATTTTATTTAATAGATCTTGCTCTTAAAGGTTCTAAAAATCCTATAAAAGAATTTATTTTTAGATATAAAAAAGATTCATATTTTAAAAGTGTTGTGAAGGATATTGAGAAAGTAAAAAAGTTAAAAAAGAAACCTCACGCTTTAATAGTTAAAAAACTCGGCATGGCATGCAGTTATCCTGGAACTTTCAATAGCTCTATTCACTCGATTATAAATTCAAAAAGTTACAAAGATGCTATTTTAAGAACCATTAAAGCTGGTGGTTGTAACTGTTCTCGAGCTAATTTTATCGGTGCTTATTTTGCGGCTTTAAAAGGATTAAACTCAATTCCTAAAATCTGGTTAAAAAAAACATTAGCTGCTAAAAAAATTTTAAATCAAACGTAAAAATATTAATTTATTTTTTATTTTAGACTTTTGCAAAAAGACTCGATTTTTTCCAATGCTTTTTTTAAATTTTCCATTGATGTGGCATATGAAATTCTAAAAAATCCCTCTAAACCAAAAGCGGAACCTTGAACAACAGCAATTCCATTATTTTCTAGTAAAGACTGAACAAAGTCTATGTCTTTCTTAATTTCTTTTCCTTTGCTATCTTTTTTTCCAATTAATCCCTTACAACTTGGAAAAACATAAAAAGCTCCATCTGGGTTTAAACATTCAATTCCTTCTATAGCGTTTAAAGCTTTAACAACAAAGTCTCTTCTTGCTTGAAAAGATTTTGCTCTATCTTTAATAAAGTTTTGGACACCATTTAAAGCTTCGACTGCAGCGGCTTGACTAATAGATGAAGGATTTGTCGTTGATTGAGATTGTATTTTAGCGATTGCTTTAATTATATCTTTTGGACCAGCAGCATACCCTATTCTCCAACCAGTCATTGAATAAGCTTTGCTGACACCGTTCATTGTTAGCACTCTATCTTTTAAATTGTCAATTTGCGCTATAGTAAAAAATTTAAAATTTCCATACATAACATGCTCGTAAATATCATCGCTTAAGATGAAAACATGAGGATGCTTTTCTAATATTTTACCTATCTCTTTTATGTCTTTTTCAGAATAACATGCGCCAGTTGGATTAGATGGTGAATTTAATATAATCCATTTTGTTTTTTTTGTTATGGATTTTTCAAGAGCAGAAGGATTTACCTTAAACCCTTGTTTCTCATTACACTCTAAAATAACAGGGGTCCCTCCAGCCAACAAAACTATATCAGGATAAGAAACCCAGTAAGGAGCTGGAATAATAACTTCATCTCCATCATTTAAGGTAGCCATCATAGCATTATAAATTACTTGCTTCCCTCCAGTGCCAACAGTTATTTGATCAATTTGGTAATCTAAATTGTTTTCTCTTTTAAATTTTTTTATTATGGCTTTTTTAAGTGCTGGAGTACCGTCTACTGCAGTGTATTTTGTATCTCCATCATTTATAGCCTTTATCGCTGCCTGCTTTATATTGTCTGGAGTGTCGAAATCTGGTTCTCCAGCTCCAAGACCAATTATATCTTTGCCTGAGGCCTTTAATTCCTTAGCTTTTTGAGTAACCGCTATTGTGGGCGACGGTTTTATACGTTTTAAATTGTTGGAAACTATGCTCATTGAAATTTATAATGTTTTTTTAAATTATTAATAACACAAAATGCAAAATACTTATCAAGAAAAAATACTAGATATCGAGACTACTAACAACTCTATTAAAAAGAAGTTGGAAGGTGGGATAAAATTTAAAATTAAAAGTGATTTTCAACCAGCTGGTGATCAACCTCAGGCTATAAAATCGTTAACTCAAAATTTGAAGGATAAAAAAAATGAACAAGTTCTTCTAGGGGTAACTGGTTCAGGCAAAACCTTCACAATGGCAAAAGTAATTGAAGCCACAAATAGACCTGCTTTGGTTCTTGCTCCTAACAAAACTTTAGCTGCACAATTATATGGAGAGTTTAAAAGTTTTTTTCCAGAAAATGCTGTTGAATATTTTGTTTCTTATTATGATTATTATACTCCTGAAGCATATGTCCCAAGGTCAGACACTTACATAGAGAAAGAAGCTTCAATTAATGAACAGATAGATAGAATGCGACACTCTGCTACAAGATCATTGTTAGAGAGAGATGACGTTATCATAGTAGCTAGTGTTTCATGTATTTATGGACTGGGTTCAGTAGAAGCCTATAGTAAGATGACTATAACTCTAAAAAAAAATAATGAATATGATAGAGATGAGTTAATAAGAACGTTTATAACTCTTCAATATAAAAGAAATGATCAAAATTTTTTCAGAGGAACTTTTAGAGTTCGAGGAGAAAATTTAGAAATTTTTCCTTCTCATCTAGAAGATAGAGCTTGGCGAATAAGTTTTAATTTTAATAAACTGGAAAAAATTGAAGAATTTGATCCTTTGACAGGAAATAAGACTAATGACTATTCGATAATAAAAATTTATGCAAATAGCCATTACATAACTCCAAAACCAACAATGGAGCAAGCTATAAGACAAATAAAATCTGAATTAGCTGAAACATTAAAAAAACATCGTGCAAATAATAAATTGCTGGAAGAACAAAGATTGAGAGAAAGAACTAAATTTGATTTGGAAATGATAGAAGCAACGGGAACCTGCGCTGGTATAGAAAATTATTCTAGATTTTTATCTGGAAGAAAAGCAGGAGAACCACCTCCAACTTTGTTTGAATATTTTCCAGATAATACAATTATATTCGTTGATGAGAGTCACGTTACAGTTCCTCAATTAAACGGGATGTATAAAGGAGATAGAACTAGAAAAAGCACTTTAGCAGAGTATGGTTTTAGATTACCATCTTGTATGGATAACCGACCTCTTAAGTTCGAAGAGTGGGATATGATGAGAACTCAAACTGTGTTTGTCTCAGCTACTCCAGGCCCTTGGGAATTAAAACAAACTGATAACAAATATATAGATCAAATAATAAGACCTACTGGTTTAATTGATCCGCCTGTTGAAATTAGGCCTGCAAAAACACAAGTGGATGATTTGATGCATGAAGCTGCCAAAGTTATAGAAAAAGGTTATCGAGTTTTAGCAACTACCTTAACAAAAAAAATGGCGGAAGATCTAACTGAATATCTTCATGAAAATGGTCTCAAGGTTAGATATATGCATTCTGACATTGATACTTTAGAAAGAATTGAAATTATAAGAGATTTAAGACTTGGTGTATTTGATATTTTGGTTGGTATAAATCTTTTGAGGGAGGGACTAGATATTCCAGAATGTGGTTTGGTAGGAATTCTTGACGCAGATAAAGAAGGATTTTTAAGATCAGAAACATCTTTAATTCAAACTATTGGTAGAGCTGCTAGAAACATTGATGGTAAAGTGATTCTATACGCTGATAAAGTTACTAAAAGTATTGATAAAGCTATCCAAGAAACTGATCGAAGAAGAAGTAAACAGTTAGAATACAATAAAAAAAATAATATTACAGCAGCGTCAATTAAAAAAGAAATAGGAGATATTTTAGAGTCAGTTTATGAAAAGGATTACGTAAATATCAAAGAGTCAAATATAGGTGGTAATCTAAAAAAACATCTAAAAGGATTAAATAAAAAGATGAAAGAATCAGCTTCTAATTTAGAATTTGAAGAAGCAGCTAAAATTAGAGATGAAATAAGAAAATTAGAAGCAAGTGAATTAGAAATAACATTGAACCCTAAAATAAGTCAGTATAACCTCAAGAACAAAGTTTATCCTAAAGGTAGATCAACACTTGGAATGCCTGGGACAAAAACAAAAAAACAACAAAAAAAATGGAAGCCAAAAAAATAATAGTTACCGGAGGTGCAAATCGAATAGGTAGATCTATAGCTTTAGAGTTAGCAAGTTATGATACTCAAATTGTTATTCATTACTCAAAGTCTTTTGTTGCAGCAAAAAAACTTAAAATAGAATTAGAAAATTTAGGTTCAGTTGTTCATCTTTTAAAAGCTGACTTAAACAATCTTAGACAAACTCAAAGAGTAATTTCTTATGCTAAAAAAAAAATGAAAGGTTTAGATTGTTTGGTTAATAATGCGTCTGTTTTTGAAAATGATAATTTAATTAATTTCTCAGAAAAAAGTTTTTTAAAGCATATGAATATTAATTTGAAAGCTCCTGCAATTTTAATTCAAAACTTTGCTAAAATATATAAAGGTAACAAAGGAAACATTATCAATATTATTGATCAAAGGGTTGAAAAGTTAACTCCTTTCTTTTTTTCTTATACTCTAAGTAAGTCTAGTCTAGCCACATTGACCAAGACTTCTGCTATGAAATTAGCACCAAAAATTAGAGTTAATGCTGTTTCTCCTGGGCCAACGTTAAAAAATAAACGACAATCAGAAAAACATTTTAAAAAACAGTGGGAATCTACAATACTTAAAAAGAAAGTGGATACAAAAAATGTTAGTTCAGCTGTAAAGTTTTTAATTAATAATAGTAATATAACAGGCCAAATAATAAATGTAGATAGTGGTCAACGTTTAGCCTGGAAAACACCAGATATAATTAATGTAAAAGAATGAAAATTTTAAAATTTAAAAACAAACAAAAATTTAAATATAATAAAAAAATTATTATTAAAGATTTAATTTTATTATTATCAGTAGGGATCCATAAATTTGAAAAATTAAAAAAACAAAATGTAAAATTTAATGTAGAAATTACTACTGATCCAAACTTGAAACCAGATGTAAAAACAATTGTTAATTATGAAAGTGTCATAAATGATATTAAAAAATTGACTGAAAAAACACACTTTGAGCTACTTGAAAGTTTGTCAGAGTCAATATTTGATGAAATGTTTAAAAACAAGAAAATAAAAAAAGTTAAGTTGAAAATTGAAAAATTGGATATTATTAAAGAAACAAAATCAGTTGGTATAGAAGTTGTGAAAACAAAAATATAATGGATAGTCTAGAACAGGGAAAAAAATTAATAAAAGATAAAATACCTTTGATATCTAAAAATCCTGGAATTTATAAAATGTTAAGTTCTACAGGAGAAATACTCTATATTGGTAAAGCAAAAAATATTCCTAATAGGCTTAAAAGTTACGTAACCGAGTCTAATTTGCCTATAAGAACAGAAAGAATGCTATCTCTAACTCATAGTCTAGAAACAACAACTACTAACAATGAAAGTGAAGCGCTGCTTTTAGAAGCAAATTTAATAAAGAAGCACAAACCAAGATACAATATCCTTTTAAGAGATGATAAATCTTTTCCTTACATTTATATTGGCAACAAAGATAAGTGGCCCCAATTAACAAAGCTTAGAGGAAAAAAATCTAAATCTGGATATTATTTTGGACCTTTCGCTTCTATAGGTTCGGCTAATTGGACTATTAAAATATTACAAAAAATTTTTCAGCTAAGAGTTTGTGATGACTCAGTTTTTAAAAATAGAGAAAGACCTTGCATACTTTATCAAATAAAAAGATGTTCCGCCCCTTGCGTTGAACATATTACAAAAAAAGAATATTTATCAACTGTAAATGATGCTATTGATTTTATTTCAGGTAAATCCAGAAGAATTCAAGAAAATTTGTCTAAGGAAATGGAAAAAGCAAGCAGAGAACTTGATTATGAAAAAGCAGCAATCGCAAGAGATAGAATAAAGGCATTAACTCAAATACAAACATCCCAAAAAATAAATCAAACTAATTTAAATGAGGCTGATGTTATAAGTATTTATAAAGAAACTGGAAAAACTTGCATTCAAGTCTTCTTTTTTAGATCAAAACAAAACTGGGGTAATCAGGCCTTCTATCCTAAACATGATCCAGATGATACTATTAAAGACATTCTCTCTTCTTTTATATCTCAATTTTATGAAAATAAAACAATACCAGTTCTTATAATAACAAATGATGAGGTTAGTGAAAAAAGACTATTAGAAAAAACTTTTTCAAATAAAGAAAGCAAACAAGTTGTAATAAAACAAGCAAAATCTAAGAATGAAATAAATATTTCTAAACTTGCAGAAAAAAATGCAAAACAAGCCTTAACTCAAAAACTAATTCAATCAAATACGAATAACGATTTAATTGAAAATTTGGCAAAAAAATTCAAACTAAATAACAACATCGATTTAATAGAAGTGTATGATAATAGTCACATTCAAGGATCGGATTCTATTGGAGCTTTAATTTGTTTTGGAAACGAAGGTTTTATTAAAAAAAGATATAGAAAATTTAATATCAAAAACAATAAGATTAAAGGTGACGATTATGGAATGATGAAAGAAGTTTTGTTTAGAAGATTTTCAAAAGCCATTAAAGAAAAATCTGGATCACTTTCTTTACCAGATTTAGTCATGATCGACGGTGGAAAAGGACAATACTCTGTCTCTAGAGAAGTTTTAAATGAGCTAGGTTTACATGATTTACCTATATTAGCTATAGCAAAAGGTAAGAAAAGAAACGCTGGAGAAGAAAAAATTTATTATTCAAATAAAGAGTTTATTTTAAATAGAAATGATCCCTTGCTATTTTTCATTCAAAGATTAAGAGATGAAGCACATAGATTTGCCATAAGTGCTCATAGAGCTAAAAGAAAGAAAAACTTGAGTAAATCTTTGCTGGATCAAATTCAAGGAATTGGTCGTCAAAGAAAAAGAGCTCTGTTAAATCATTTTGGTTCAGCTAGAGCTGTAGAATCAGCTAGTTTTGATGATTTGAAATCTGTAGAAGGAATAGAAGACAGCATAGCAAAGAAAATATATAATTACTTCCACGAATAAAAATGAAAATACCTAATATCTTAACCATTGGACGAATTATAATTGTTCCAATATTTGTTTTAACTTTTTTCATACCAGGTTTTTTTGGAGATTTAATTCCTTTTTTTCTATTCGTTTTAGCTAGCTTCACCGATTATTTGGATGGACTATTAGCACGCATATTTAAAGAAGAATCTAAATTAGGTGAACTATTAGACCCTATAGCCGACAAAATACTTGTAGCAACAGCTTTAATATTATTAGTGATGAATGGTACAATTAAAAATTATGAAGTAATTGCTGCTGTTATAATTTTAACAAGAGAAATTCTTATCTCCGGACTAAGAGAATTTTTGGCCAAAACTAGCGTATCAATACAGGTAACAAGTTTAACTAAATTAAAAACATTGCTACAAATGTTATCAATTGCAATATTATTAACTGGTGAAAGCGGAAATAAATTAATAAACTTTCAAGATTATAATGCTCAAACTATTGGCATAATACTTCTTTGGTTATCAGCATTTTTAACGCTGTATACTGGCTACGACTATGTAAGAAAAGGCATTGATCATGCTATAAATGAGGATAACAGTAAAGATACCTAGTGAACTTAACTGAAATAAATATTAGAGAAAAAAACTTCCATAACAAACTTCAATCCAAAAAAAAAGGAAGATTTGAAAACATATTCTATAAAGCAATTCATAATAGTGGCGAAGATTTTTTTGCTTATTTACAAGATAATGGAAAAAACTCAGAAATATTAGACTACGGCTGTGGTATAGGCTCAAGTATTGAAAAAACAATTAAATATTTACCAAAAAAAATTATTGGCATTGATATTTCTGAAATCTCGATCAACAAAGCAAAGAAAAAAGCTCAAGAGCTTAAAATAAATGTAGACTATAGAGTAGATAATTGTGAGAAAACAAA
>CACFVE010000016.1 GCA_902569735.1 uncultured Pelagibacteraceae bacterium
CTATTAAAGAATTAATTGATTACTTTAAAATTGATGCAAAAGATGTTTTCGTTTTTCATGATGATATGGATATTGATTTTGGAAAGATTAAAGCAAAATTTGGTGGAAGTAGCGCAGGTCATAACGGCATAGATTCTATAGATAAATTTATTGGAAAGGAATATTCTAGAGTTCGAATAGGTATAGGCCATCCTAAACAGAAAAAGAAAGTTAACAATCATGTTTTAGAAGATTTTAAAGAAGATGAAGAAGAAAAAATTAAGGAGATTACTGAAAATATTGTTAAGTTAATACCTACCCTAATTGAGAAAAAAATGGATTTATTCTCAAGCAAAGTTAATCAAAATCTTAATGGGATTTAAATGTGGAATTGTTGGGCTTCCTAACGTCGGTAAGTCAACCTTATTTAATGCTCTAACTGCTTCAAAAAATGCTGAAGCAGCTAACTTTCCTTTTTGCACAATTGATCCAAATATAGGGATAGTAGATGTATTCGATGAAAGATTAGATCGATTATCAAAATTATCTAAATCTAAAAAAAAAATTTATACTAACATTACTTTTGTTGATATTGCTGGATTAGTCAAAGGTGCCTCTAAAGGTGAAGGTTTAGGTAATAAATTTCTTTCTCATATTAGAGAAGTAGATGCCATTATACACTTAGTAAGATGTTTTGACTCAGATAAAATTACTCACGTAAATTCAGAAATAAATCCTTCTAATGACTTGGAGACTATCAAGACAGAGATAATACTGTCAGATATCGATGTAATACAAAAAAAATTAGAAAAAGGTAAAAAAAAGCTTCTTAAAGAAATAGAAATAGAGATATTAGAGAGAAAATTAGAACAATTAAATCAAAATAAAGATGCAACCATTGAAAATGAAGATGAAAGCAAATTTTTATCTACTGCAGGTTTATTAAGTATCAAGCCTAAAATAATTGTTTGTAATGTTGATGAAGTAAGTTTAACTAAGGGAAATAAGTATACAGAAAGCATCAAATCAAACTACCCTAATGAAAAAATTGTAAACATTTGCGCAGATATAGAAGATCAAATTATGGGATTAGATAAAATTGAAAAAGAAACATTCATGAAAGAAATAGGTCTTAATAAAACTGGTCTTAATCAATTAATAAAACAAGGTTATGATCTTTTGAAATTAGATACCTTTTTTACATCAGGCCCAGAAGAAAGCAGAGCTTGGACAGTTAAAAAAAATACATTAGCACCTAAAGCAGCAAGTGTAATTCATACTGATTTTGAAAAAAATTTTATACGAGCAGAAGCTGTATCCTGTGAAGATTTTATAAAATTTGGTAGTGCAGAAAAGTGTAAAGAAAATGGAAAATTAAGAATAGAGGGTAAAGATTATATTATTAAAGACGGAGATGTATTATATTTCAGAGTCAATCCTTGACCAAATCTTCTTCATGCTTAAATAAACTAAAATAGTTAAAAGTATCAAGTATACTATAACTTTAAATCCAACTCTGTGTCTCTCTTCTAATTCTGGTTCAGCTGCCCACGCTAAGAAGGTAGTTACATCTTTCGCCATTTGATCCATGGTAGCTTCTGTGCCGTCAGAATACTCTACAATGCCATCAGAAAGTGGTGATGCCATTTTTATTTTTTGACCGATCATGTATTTATTATAATAAACACCATCATCTAACTTCATGCCTGCTGGTGGCTCTTCATATCCCATTAAAACTGAATACATATAGTCTGCTCCACCTGGACGAGCTTTAACAAGTACTGACATGTCAGGGGGGTAAGCTCCACCATTTGCAACTGTTGAGGCCTGAACATTTGGATATGGGCTCTTAAATTTATCTGATGGTTTACCTGGCCTTGTAAACATCTCTCCTTGACTATCTGGACCATCCTCAATTTCAACACTAGCGGCAATTGCTTTTACTTCTTCCTGGGTAAATTCTGGACCTCCAGCCTCACCTAAATTTCTATAGCTCAAATATTGCATCGAATGGCAAGATGCACACACTTCTTTGTAAACTTGAAAACCTCTTTGTAATGAGGCTCTATCAAATTTACCAGTTAATTCTTTAAAGCTCCAATTAACTTTTATTGGGTCAATAGTTTCCGCGCTGAATAAAGGCTTGATAAAGATTAGTGTTGATAAAGTTACAATAAT
The DNA here is from genome assembly GCA_902569735.1 of uncultured Pelagibacteraceae bacterium. Taxonomy (GTDB): domain Bacteria; phylum Pseudomonadota; class Alphaproteobacteria; order Pelagibacterales; family Pelagibacteraceae; genus Pelagilacustribacter. The sequence goes on from CACFVE010000016.1 coordinate 2,158, forward strand.
TAATCTTTTAAAGTTAAATCTTATCATAATCCTTCTTGGCTAAAGCTGGGTCTCCACCGCTTGATAAAACGGGTGCAGATATACTCATAGGCACCGGATCAGTTTTTTCTAATAAGCCTACAACTGGTAAAACCACTATAAAATGTAAAAAATAATAAATAGTTCCAATTCTTGCTAAAGCTAAATAAATACCCTCTGCTGGCATTGCTCCCATATATCCTAGCAATAAAACATCAACTACAAATATCCAATAAAAATATCTATACATAGGTCTAAACACTGCAGACCTAACTTTCGATGTGTCTAACCAAGGAAGAACAAAAAGAATAAATATTGATCCGAACATTAAGATTACTCCTCCTAATTTATCTGGAACAGATCTTAATATTGCATAAAATGGTAGCAGATACCATTCAGGAACAATGTGAGCTGGAGTAACTAACGGATTAGCTGGAATATAGTTGTCTGAGTGACCTAATACATTAGGTGAAAAAAATACAAACCCTGAAAAAATAATCATGAATAATAACAAAGCAAAAGCGTCTTTAATAGTGATGTATGGATGAAAAGGTACTGTATCTTTAGAAGGTTTTTTGAGATCGATTCCTATTGGATTGTTATTGCCTGGAACATGTAATGCCCAAATATGTAAAACTACTAATCCTAAAATTAAAAAAGGAAATAAGTAATGTAAGCTAAAAAATCTATTTAAAGTTGGATTATCAACTGAATAGGCTCCCCATAACCAAGTTGTTATACTTTCTCCAATTAAAGGTATCGCGCTAAATAAACTTGTTATTACAGTAGCTCCCCAAAAACTCATTTGGCCCCAAGGTAGCACATAGCCCATAAAAGCTGTTGCCATCATTAATAAATAAATTAATAAACCTATAATCCAAATCACTTCTCTTGGTGATTTGTAAGAACCATAGAATAAAGATCTAAAAATATGAATGTAAACTGCTAGAAAAAACATTGATGCACCATTACTATGTATATATCTAATTAACCATCCATAGTTTACATTTCTCATGATATGTTCTACGCTTGCAAAAGCTAGATCCGCATGTGCAACATAATGCATAGCTAAAACTATTCCTGTAATAATTTGAGTTAGCAAACAAAAAGTTAATATTCCACCAAAAGTCCACCAATAGTTTAAATTTTTCGGAGTTGGATAATCAGTCAGATGAGAACCTAAAGTTAGTAAAGGTAAACGGTCGTTAAACCATTTTCCTGCTTTTGATTTCGGTGTATACTCTTGATCACTCATAAAAATTTTTATCCAATTTTAATTGTATTGTTATCAACAAATTCAAATTTAGGTATCTCCATATTAGTTGGAGCTGGTCCTTTTCTAATTCTTCCAGATAAATCATAGTGGGAACCGTGACAAGGACAAAACCAACCTTTAAAATCACCTTTATCTTTTAAAGGCACACACCCAAGGTGTGTACAAACGCCCAACATTACTAACCACTCCTCTTTACCTTGTTTAACTCTATCTTCATCTTTTTGAGGATCTGGCAAATCTTTTAAGCTAACAGATCTTGCTTCGGTTATTTCTTCTTGTGTTCTTCTTTTAAGAAAAACTGGTTTTCCTCTCCATAAAACTGTAATTGATTTTCCTGGTTCAATTTGACTAATGTCTACTTCAGTTGTTGCAAGAGCTTGTTGCGCTTTATCTGGGTTCATTTGATGAACTAAAGGCCACACCACTGCTCCTAGACCAACTGCTCCAACTGTATAGCTAGCTGTAAATAAAAAATCTCTTCGATTTACTTTCTTTTCTTCTTTGCTCATTCTTTATGTATGTGTTTATAATGTAAGTATTAAATAAATCTAAATTTTAATATTTACTAGGGTCAGAATGACACATAAATTAAGGAAAAATAAGCAAAAGTAATGCACATAGCTCTATATAAGCCTGACATACCTCAAAACACCGCAGCAATAATAAGATTAAGCTCATGTTTTGGCCTTAAGCTGCATATTGTAGAACCGTGCGGTTTTAGCTTAGAAGACGCAAGGTTCAAAAGAGTTGTAATGGACTATATTGGGTTAAACAAAATTTTTCGATATGAAGACTATAATATATTTTTAAAAAAAAACTCAAAATCTAGAATTATTTTAATGACAACTAAAGCTAAAAAATCATATCTTAAATTTAAATTCAAGAATAGCGATATACTTTTGTTTGGAAGAGAAAGTAAGGGTGTTCCAGAAAATTTACATAAAACAATAAAAAATAAATTAAAAATTCCCATTAATAAAAAAACCCGTTCTCTTAACGTTGCTATGACAGTTGCCATAGTAGCTTCAGAAGCTTTAAGACAAAATAATTTTTTAAAATAATGATTAATTCTAACTTTAGAAAAAAAATGGCTGATAGTTGGTTTTCTTTTTTGCAAAGCCAAATTTGTAAAGAATTTGAAGTTTTTGAAAAAGGAAAAAAAAAATTTATAAGAAGAGACTGGTATAAAAAAAATAAAAATGAGGGAGGTGGAACATCTTTTTTACTTTCAAAAGGGAATATTTTTGAAAAAGTAGGAGTTAACAAATCAACTGTTTCTGGAACATTTTCAAAAGAATTTAGAGGAAAAATATTAGGAGCAAAAAAAGATGGAAAATATTGGGCATCTGGTATTTCAGTTGTTGCTCATATGAAGAATCCAAAAATACCTGCCATACACTTCAATACACGATTTATAGTAACAACTAAAGAATGGTTTGGAGGAGGAATGGACGTAACTCCAAGTTATAAGGACGCTAAAGAAAAGAATTTAGTTCACAATATTTTGAAAAAAGTATGCTTTAAAAATAAAAAGAATTATAAAAAATATAAAAAATGGTGTGATGACTATTTTTATTTGCCTCATAGAAATGAAATTAGAGGAATAGGTGGAATATTTTTTGATTACGAAAGTGGTGAATGGATCAAAAATTTTAAGTTTGTTAGAGAACTAGGATTGTCTTTTATAGACATATCTAAAAGAATTATTAAAAGAAAAAATAAATTAAAATGGAAACAAAAAGATAAAGAAAAACAATTAATTAAAAGAGGCAGATATGTTGAGTTTAATCTATTATATGATAGAGGTACGAAATTTGGGTTAAACTCAGGTGGAAATATAGAATCAATATTAATGTCATTACCGCCAGAAGCCAAGTGGAAATAAATTATGGATAAAGAACCTATTACAGTTATTGGTCTAAAAAATTTAAAATCTGAATTAGAAGATTTAAAAAATGTTCAAAGGCCCAAAGTAGTAGAGGCAATTGCTGAAGCAAGATCTCATGGTGATTTGAAAGAAAATGCTGAGTACCATGCTGCAAAAGAACAACAAGCTTTAATTGAAAGCAGAGTAATTGCAATTAATGATTTGATCGCTAGAGCCAATGTCATTGATGTAACTAAAATTGATAATAATGGGAAAGTTATCTTTGGATCTACAGTAAAAGTTCAAGATTTAGATTCAAACAAATTAATAACTTATAAGTTAGTTGGTCAAGACGAAGCTGATATTTCAAAAAATTTAATATTTTATAAAAGCCCTATAGGTAAAGCTTTAATTAGCAAAAATAAAAATGATTTAGTAAGTGTAAGCACTCCATCAGGTGAAAGAAATTTTGAGATAAAAGATGTTAAATATATTTAACGATTTTTTTCTTTAATAATATTTAACACTCTTTTATTTGAGACTTTAAAATCATTATCTAGCCATTCTTTCTCGATCTGTTTTAATGTTTTTCCAATTAAAGCTCCCTCTTTCATTCCTTTTTCTTTTAAATAGTTTCCATCAAATAAAAATTTTGGAATATTTATTTTTTTTATATTATCTAGCACATTAAGATAACTTTTAAATTTAACTTTTTGGTTGCTTGCAAAATAAAGTGCATTAAGAGTCATTAAGTGGCTTTTGCCAAAAAAATAAATATTTTTTTTTATGTCTCTTTGAAAAAATTCTTTATTCTTTTTAAGAGTTGTAAAGTTTTTAGCAATGAAATTGAGGCTTTCTTTCAATTCATTTGAAACATTATATTTATGTGAGAAATATTCATGGTTGTTTGTTTCATCTATTAGCATGATAGCTAAGAACATCTTTTTATCAAAATTTGACTGAATTTTTGCATTCTCTAATTTATTCAATCTATTCAAATATTTAAATTCAGGAAAGATTAATGAAAAAATTTCTTTCAACGGTTTGTTATCGTTCAGTTTAACAAAATTTTTTGTATGTAAGATCTTAAATAATTCACTTAAAATTCTTTCTTTGGAAATCTTTTTAACTCCATCTAAATTTAATTTAATTGCTTCAATTGATGTTGACTCTATTTTGCTTTCATATTCTATAGAAAATCTAATAAAACGTATAATTCTTAAATAATCTTCTTCAATTCTTTTTTGTGGATCTCCAATAAATTTAATATTGTGATTCTTCAAATCTTGAACACCTAATTGTGGATCAAAGATTTTTCCATTTATATCTAAATAAATGGCATTGATTGTAAAGTCCCTTCTTTCAGAGTCTTTTTCCCAGTCATCAGTATATTCTATTTCGGCATGTCTGCCGTCAGTTTTGATATCTTTTCTTAGAGTAGTTAGCTCCACTTTTAATTTTTTTTGATACAAGAGTTACTGTTCCATGTTTTATACCGCTATCAATAATATTAAACTTTGTGTTTTTAAATTTTTTTTTAATTTCATCTGTGGTTAAAGTAGTTGCGATATCGACATCATCTATTTCTTCATTAAGTAAATATTTTCTAACACATCCGCCAACAAACATAGCTGTTTTTGATTTATTTGGAGCATCCTGATGTAATTTTTTAAAAATAAATTTTAAATCACTATTTTTATAAAAAGGAAAAAAAAATTTGTTAATTTTTTTTATAAAATTAAAGTTAAACATGTTTTTTGGCTGGGGCACTAGGATTCGAACCTAGGATGGCGGTATCAAAAACCGCTGCCTTACCGCTTGGCTATGCCCCAATATTAAGTTTTTGATATATCATAAATTTCTTAATTTAAATAGTTTTTGCAATCGATAACCAATATTTAGGATGCTTTGTCTTAATTCCCTTTAAAGCAGCTTTGGCCATTTTTTCAGTTTTAAACACGCCGTAACAAACTGACCCAGAACCAGTCATTCTAGAAAAGCAGCACCCTTTTTTTTGTTGAATTTCTAGAATCAGTTTCTTGATAATTGGATATTTATTTTCTACAATTGATTGTAAATCATTATTTTCATTTACTATAAAATCTGTAAATTCATTTTTATTTTTAATTTTATCGATATTGTATTTAGATTTTGAGGAATATTTCCTTACTTTGGAATAAATATGCTTCGTAGAGCACCTTACATTTGGATAGACCAATACAAAATACAACCTGTAATTTCTTCTAAAAACCTTAATCGTTTTGAGATTTTTTAAAAAACCTTGTTTATAAAAAAATAATTTTAAATCAGAACCTATTTTTTTAATTAAAATAGCTAATAGATTCTTATTTACTTTGTTTTTAGTAAAGTATTTAATTAAACTTGCAGCATTGCTGGTACCTCCACCCATTCCTGAAGACACCGGTATTTTCTTATTTACCAAAATCGAATAATAACCAGAAATTATATTTCTTTCTCTTAATATTGCTAAAGTGTCTTTAATTGTATTGTGTTTTTTCTCCACATAGTTAGAAAATTTCCCCTGAAACTCAACTATATCTTTTTTGTTTTTTATTTTTTTTATTTTTATTTCATCAAATAAATTTATTAAACAAAAATAAGACTGTATTTCATGCAACCTATCTTTTTTTAATTTTCTAATAATATTTAGTGATAAATTAATTTTAGAGAAAGATTTTAAAACCATCTTGATTTATAAGCCTAAGATTAATTTATTTTTTATATTATTTTTCAAATCTTCTTCGGCATCTTCAAGGTTTAATACATAATTCCAATAATACCTTGCTTGTACTTTCTCTCCAATTTTCCAAAGAACATCTCCGTAATGATCGTTTACTATTGGATCGCCAGGTAACAGTTTAACTGCTGTCTGAAGATGATCCTTGGCTTTTTCATATCTTTTTAATTTAAATAAAGCCCAGCCCAAAGAATCAATAATGTAAGGATCGTTAGATTTTAAATTATTTGCCTTTTCAAGCATTTTTAAGGATTGTTCAATTTTTACACCTTTTTCAATCCACGAATAAGCAAGATAGTTAATAACATAAGCTTGTTCAGGATCAACATCCAGTGAAGATAATAAATCTTTTTCTGCTAGACTCCATTCCCCTATTCTCTCATAGCAGACACCCCTTCCATCTTTAGCTTTAGCATATAAAGGATGATCTTTTTTTATTTTTTCAATTATTTGAGTATAAAATTTTATGGATTTTTTAAATTGATCATTATTTTTTAAAAATTTTGCGTAATCAAATGTTACATAAACATTCTTTTGTGATAATTTTTCATAAGTATTATTTATGAGTTTTAATGCTTGCTCATTTTTTTCTTCTTTAATAAAAATTTTTGCATTTTGTTTAGCGCTGTACCAAAGAAATGCCTCACCTTCTTTGCTCATATCTTTGTAAATTTTTTTAGCCTGTATAAGATTATCTGATTTATAAAAATTCTCAGCTAATAATGCATTAAATGAGTAAAAATCATTATTTAAATATTTTGATAAATTTAAATAAAAATTAGAGAGATTATAAATTTCCTGAGATGACAAAGCATTAGCTGTTATATAGAAAATTTCAGCAATAACATTTGACAAATTTTGACAATTAAAATTATTTTGATATTTTTCATTATCTAGATCAAGTTTGTATTGATTTAACAATAAATTTCTTGGATATAATTTAAGTGAAGAAGCTACAACTTCTTTTGCTTGATCGACTTTACCGTTATTTGATAAGTATGTTGCATAAAAATAATTATATCTAGAAAAATCTATATTTTGATTTATCGCAAGTTCTTCAAAAAAAAAGTTTGTTTTTTGACTTTTATAATAACAATGTAAAAAAACTTTTTGAATGCTCTTTAAATGCTCGAATCTAGAGTCTATTGCATTAATTTTGTTTTGAGCTTTATTAAAATTTAAATTTTTAAAACTCACCCAATTTATGAGAGAGCTTGATACAAAGCTATTCAAAATAGAAGTAGATTTTCTACTTTTGAGTTTTAAAAAATATTTTTGAGCTAAATCATATTTTTTGTTTTTAAGAAAATAAATTCCTATAATTAAATCACTTTCAAAATTATCTAACTTTGTTTTTTCCAATTTTTTTGAATAATTATAAGCTTCATTAAATTTTCCTAAATTGACTAAAGAATAAAGGAATTTTGATGAATAAGTTAAATGACTTAACTCAAGGCCACTTAATTGCCTTAGATAGCTATAAGATTCCTTATACTGATTATCTTTTAAGAGCAATATTCCTGAAAAATAGTCAGAAATATAATTTCCTTCATTAAATTTGTCTAAGTTTTTAGCCTGAAGTGTGGAAAAAAAAATGATGACAAACAAAAATTGTAATATAAGCTTATTTTTAAATTTAAATATTTTCATAAGTCCTCATGATAAAGAAAATTAACACTAAAACAATCAAGTTAATCAAGTTTTATAACTTTATTAATTATAATTTTATTTACAACAATAATGCAATCAATAGATATAAAAAAGATAATTTTGAAATATCAGAGGATAAAGCTAAAAACTTAGATTTACTAAAAAAATCTATTATAAGTCTAAAAAATTGTGATTTAAAAAGACTTGCTAAAAATATCGTATTTAGTGACGGTAATCCAAAATCTAAAATTATGCTAGTAGGTGAAGCGCCAGGTGCTAATGAAGATCAAGAAGGCTTGCCATTTGTAGGAAGAGCTGGGCAACTATTAGACAAAATGTTGTCTGCGATCGATTTAGATAGAAAAAAAGTCTACATTTCAAATATTATTAATTACCGCCCACCTGAAAATAGAAGGCCTACTGAAGATGAAATCAAAAGATATCTCCCATTTATTTTAAGACACATTGAAATTATTAAGCCAAAAATTCTAGTATTGCTTGGAAGCACAGCTATGAATGCTCTTATAGGTAAAGAGATTGTGATTTCAAAAATGAGGGGAAAATGGATAGAAAAACAATTTGGAACTTGCAAAACTTCTGTAATTATTACTTTCCATCCATCATTCTTAATGAGGCAACCAGCTCAGAAAAAAATGGCTTGGATTGATTTAAAAATGATTAGAGACAAAAAAACTAAACTTAAAATTTAATTGAGAGAATTAATCACAGCAGGAGTTGATGAAGTTGGCAGAGGATGTCTTGCTGGTCCCGTAGTTTCTGCAGCTGTAATACTAAAAAAAGGTATAAATTTAAACCTTCTAAAGGATTCAAAGAAGATAACATTTAACAAGAGAGAGGAAATTTCAGAACATATTAAAAATAACTCTTGTTATGCTATTGGAATCGCTTCAGTAAAGGAAATTTTAAATTTAAACATTTTGCAAGCTTCATTGCTCTCTATGAAAAGAGCAATTGAAAAACTTCCTGTAAGACCAGGTATGACCTTAATAGATGGAAACTTTGCTCCAAAAGGTTTAAAAAATTACAAAACAATAGTTAACGGGGATGAGAAAATTAAAGTCATAAGCGCCGCTTCTATAGTTGCAAAAGTTTATAGAGATAGATTTATGATAAAATTATCAAAGAAATTTTCTAACTATGCTTGGGAAAGAAATTTTGGATACGGCACTAAAGCTCACTTAAGTGGTTTAAAAAAGTTTGGTATTACTGCGCATCACAGGAAAGCCTTTAAGCCAGTACACAAGATATTGTCAAGATAGGAATCTCTAACACTAGAGAACTCATTTTTTTTCTAAAATGGTTTGACCATAGATTCAATTTCGGGTTGAATCTAGAAAATGTCAAAGTTCTTTAACAAAATTTTAAATGGCGATTGTCTGAATGAACTAAAAAAAATTCCAGATAAAACTTTTGATTTAGTTTTTGCCGATCCTCCTTACAACTTACAGATTGGTGAAAAGTTAACTCGTCCAGACTCAAGTAAAGTTAATGGAGTAATAGATAAGTGGGATCAATTTAATAGTTTTAAACATTACGATGATTTCTGCAATGTTTGGTTAGCCGAATGCAAAAGAATTTTAAAAGATAATGGAAGTATATGGGTTATAGGTTCCTACCATAATATTTTTCGATTAGGTTATCATTTGCAAAATTTAGATTATTGGTTGCTTAATGATGTAATTTGGAGAAAGAATAATCCAATGCCTAATTTCAGAGGCACAAGATTCACTAATGCTCATGAGACTTTAATTTGGGCTTCAAAAAGTAAAAAATCAAAATACACTTTTAATTATCAATCTCTTAAATGTTTAAATGATGATTTACAAATGAGATCTGACTGGAATTTGCCTATTTGCAATGGGAAAGAGAGATTAAAGAAAAATGGAAAAAAAATTCATTCTACACAAAAACCTGAAGCGCTACTTCATAGAATTATATTAGCTACTACTAATAAAGGTGATACAGTTTTTGATCCTTTTTTAGGTACCGGAACTACTGCGGTCGTTTCTAAGAAGTTGGGTAGAAACTATTATGGAATTGAAAAAGATAAAAAATACTTTATCGCTGCAAAAGAAAGAATAAATAAAACAACTAAAATTGAAGATGATTACCTTGATACAATTGAAAATAATAAATCAAAACCCAGAATACCGTTTGGCTCTCTGGTTGAATTAGGAATAATTAAACCTGGGACATCTTTATTTGATCCAAAGAAAAAAATAAATGCGAAAATAATGGCTGATGGAAGTATAAAATATAAAGAGATAGAGGGATCTATTCACAAAATTGCTGCAAAAATAATGGGCGCCGAGAGTTATAATGGTTGGACTTACTGGCATTATAATATAAACGGGGTGACCGTTTTAATTGATAGTCTTAGGCAAAAGTTTATTGCAGAAAAGCAAATCTAGTTTTTATAGACTGAGCCTAAATAAGAGCTGATAAAACTTTTTCGTTTAACTAGAAACCTCATGAAAAAGTTCCTTATAATTTGCATAACAGGACTCGAAAAATGAAAGACAAAAAAATTAAGGTTTGATCTTTTTCTGACTATTTTTGCTCTTTTCAATCTCTCTTTAAAATAAACGTTTTGAATATCTTTTGAAGTTAAAATTCCATTTTCAATTAAATTTGATAAAGTCTTTAATAATTTTTCAGAATTGCTCATAATTAATCTTATTTGATAGAAATATTAATTTCAAATATGTTATAAGAAATCATGTATACCCATAATTTAGACCCTATTTTATTTGATTTTGGGTTTTTAGTTATTAGATGGTATTCGCTAGCTTATATTTTTGGAATTTTAATTGGTTGGTGGCTAGCTAAAAAGATCATTGTAAAAAAATTCCAAAGTATTAATTTTACCTTTGATCTAAAGGAATTTGATAACTTAATTACTTATCTAATTATATCACTACTGATAGGAGGTAGAATTGGATATGTATTATTTTATAATTTTGAATATTATTTATCAAATCCATTAGATATTATAAAAATTTGGGAAGGCGGCATGTCTTTTCATGGAGCATTAATAGGTATAATTTTTGGAACTTATTTATTCTCAGAAAAAAAAAATATACCAACTTTTTTTTTATTAGATATTATTGCTTGTGTTGCACCTCTAGGTATATTTTTTGGGCGTATAGCTAATTTTATTAATGGAGAGCTAGTAGGTAAAACAACTGAAGTTTTCTGGGCAGTTATTTTTCCTAATATTGATAATATCCCAAGACATCCATCACAATTATATGAAGCTTTTTTTGAAGGTTTAGTTTTGTTAATTATTCTTAATTTAATTTTATTTAAAGAAAATTACAAAACTGGAACTTGTTCTTACATGTTTTTAATTCTCTATGGAATTTTTAGAATATTTTCTGAGTTTTTTAGAGAACCAGATGTACAAATTGGATATTTATTCAATTTAATAAGCATGGGAGTGATGTTGAGTGTTTTTATGATATTAGCTGGTATAATTATTTTTTTAAAAAGAAAATGATATCTAATCAAAACTTTTTTCGAAGTGTTAAAACACTTCCGGTTGATAAATTTATTGAAAATGTACTTTTTAATAAAAAGATTGGCTACTATACAACAAAGATTCCATTTGGAAGGACAGGAGATTTTTTAACTGCTCCTGGAATTTCTAATTTGTTTTCTGAAATAATTGGGATATGGCTAATATCAGCTTGGAACACTTTAGGTAAACCTGAAAAATTTAATATAGTTGAACTTGGTCCTGGAGATGGAAACTTAATAAAAATTTTACTTAAAACATTCCAACAATTCCCAGAATTTAATAAATCGACAAATATTTTTTTATATGAAAAAAGTAACTTATTAAAGAAATTGCAAAAAAAAAATATTAATGATCCAAAAGTAAAATGGATAAGAAATTTTACCAGTATCAAAAAAGGACCAGTTATTTTCTTTGGTAATGAATTTTTTGACTCGATACCTATTAAGCAATTTTTTCGTAAAAAAAACCTTTTGTTAGAAAAATATTATTCTCTAAATAAAAAAAATAAAATAAATGAAATTTATAAAAAAGCCTCACATAAAGACATTTTGCAGATAAAAAAATTTAAAATTTTAAACAATTTAAAATTTATTGAATTCCCCAAATTAGGTTTAGATGAGTTAAATAAAATAATAAAAAAAATATCAAAACTTGAAGGTGGACTGCTAATAATAGATTATGGATATTTAACTCCTCAAAATAAAAATACATTACAGTCACTTATAAAACACAAAAGAAATAGTTTGTTAAATAACCTAGGTAAAGCTGACATAACTTCTTTGGTTAATTTTAGTCTATTAAATGAGTTTTTTATTAAAAATAATTTAAAAGTTAAAAAAATTGTATCTCAAAAGTTCTTTTTAGAAAAAATGGGAATTATTGAAAGAGCTAATAATTTAAGTAAAAAAATGAGCTTTAAAGAAAAAACTAATTTATATTTAAGACTAAAAAGATTACTAGATACTAAATTGATGGGTAATCTATTTAAAGTAATTTTTACTTATAAATTCAAAAAAAATAACTTTCTAGGTTTTGAATAATGTTTTACTCAAAAAAATTTAAAAAATTCAAGAATGTTAATCATTGTTTTTTCTCTAGAAAAGGAGGATTTTCAAAAGGAATTTATTATGGTCTTAACTGTGGCAAAGGGTCTAGAGATAATAAAAAAACCATTAATAAAAATTTATATTTGGTATCAAAAAAAATGAAATTAAATCAAAATAAATTATTACTGATGCGCCAGACTCATAGTAATAAGGTAATTATAATTAATAAAAAAAACAAAAAATCTAAAAAATTTATTTCTGATGCCTTAGTAACAAAAATGAAAGATTTTGGTTTAGGAGTTGTAACTGCTGATTGTGTTCCAATAATTCTTTACGATATAAAAAATCAAATAATTGGTTGTATTCATGCTGGATGGAAAGGAGCTTCAGCAGGAATAATAGAAAATACTATAAAAAAATTTAAAAAACTAAACTCAAATAACAAAATTATTGCAAGTATTGGACCTTGTATAGGAAAAAAAAGTTACGAAGTAGATTTAAATTTTTATAAAAAATTTATATTAAAATCAAAAAAAAATGCCATTTACTTTTCGAAAAAAAATATGAATAAAAGATTATTTAATCTAAGAAAATACGTTAATGACAAACTAATAAAACTTAATGTTAAGGTTGATCATGTAAACCACGATACATTCAGAGAAGACAATAGATTTTTTAGTTATAGAAGGTCTCAAAAATTAAATGAAAAAGATTATGGAAGGTGTATTTCTGTCATAAGTCTTGTAGGATAAATAATTCTAAAAAACTGTCAAAGTTTAGCCAAAATTAAATAATATATTTATAATTGTTAAAGCTCTTTAACGTATAAACCTTCAACAACACTTAACTGGATTTGGTTTGAAAACATTTGAAAATAACTGTATAAATAATTACATTTCATGAAAATTTTATCTGGAACTAGCAATCTTAAATTAAGCAAGGATATTTCAAAAAAATTAAAATTAAAGCTAGTCAATACTAATATTAGAAGATTTGCTGATGGTGAAATTTATATTGAGATAAATGAAAATATTAGAGGTAATAGTGTTTTTGTAATTCAATCTACTTCTAATCCTGCAAATGATAATTTAATGGAACTTCTGCTAGTTATAGATGCATTAAAAAGATCTTCGGCAAAAAATGTTACGGCTGTGATACCTTATTTTGGTTACGCTAGACAAGACAGAAAAGTAGCTCCAAGAACTTCTATCTCTGCAAAAGTTGTTGCTAACCTTATTACGAATGCTGGAGCAAGTAGAGTCGTTACGGTAGATTTGCACGCTGGGCAAATTCAAGGGTTTTTTGATATGCCAGTAGATAACTTGTTTACTACTCCTCTTTTTGCAAAATTTATTAAAAGAAAATTAAATAACAAAAAATTAATTTGTGTTTCACCTGACGTTGGTGGAGTTCAAAGAACTAGGGGATTAGCTACGAGAATAAAAGCAGATCTTGCAATTATCGATAAAAGAAGGCCTGCACCAGGTAAATCTCAGGTTATGAACATTATAGGAGATGTAAAAAACAAAACATGTATTATTGTAGATGATATAATTGATAGTGGAGGAACAATTGTAAATGCAGTTGATGCGCTTAAAAAAAGTGGAGCTAATGAAGTTTATGTTTTTATTACACATGCAGTTTTAAGTGGAGATGCTGTTAAAAAAATTAAAAATTCAAAAATTAAGAAACTAATAATTACAGATACTATTGATAACTCTCAAAAAATTAAAAATAACAATAAAATAGAGGTCTTATCTATCTCCTCGTTGATGTCTGAGGCAATTAAAAGAATAGCTAATTCAAACTCAGTATCAGATTTATTTAATTAATACTTGTTTTATTAAATAAGTTGAGTTATATAGCTTTTCCAATAAAATTAAATGAGTAACTTAAAAGCAACAAAAAGAGAGAACACTTCGTCTAGCTCAACTAATAAGTTGAGAGCAACTGGATTTATTCCTGCAATTTTGTATGGAGGAAAAGATCCAAATCAAAAAATTTCTATAGAGAAAAAAGCTGTAAGAGACATAATTAAATCTGATAACTTTTTATCAAAAGTTTTAGAACTTGATGTTGAGGGAAAAAAAGAAAAAGTTTTACCTCGAGATGTTGCTTACCATGTAGTTTCGGAAGAGCCTATTCATATTGATTTCATGAGAGTTGTATCGGGCAAAAAAATTGTTCTAGAAATACCAGTTAAATTTATTAATCATCCTGACTCTCCAGGATTAAAAAGAGGTGGGGTTTTAAACATAGTTAGAAGAACAGTAGAATTAAAATGTCCAGCTGAAAGTATTCCTGATGATATAACTATTGATTTAACAGGTACAGATATTGGAACAAGCTTAAAAATCTCTTCTGTAAAATTAGGAGAAAACATTGTCCCTACAATAACTGACAGAGATTTTGTAATTGCAACGGTTGCAGCTCCAACCATAATTAAAGAGCCTGAAAAACCTGCAGAAGGAGAAGCGGTTGAAGGTGCGGAAGGAGAAGCTCCAGCTGAAGGCGAAGATCAAGCAGCTAAAGATGGTGATCCAGCAAAAAAAGATGAAAAAGGAAAAGAGGCTGCAGGAGACAAGAAGCCAGATGGAGATAAAAAGACTCCCGGAGATAAAAAACCTGCTGGAGATAAAAAGCCTTCTGAAAAAAAACCTGCTGAAAAGAAATAATTAATATGCTTTTACTTGTCGGATTAGGAAATCCTGGTTCTAATAGTGTTAATAACAGGCACAATATAGGA
>CACFVE010000017.1 GCA_902569735.1 uncultured Pelagibacteraceae bacterium
CAAATTAATTTACATTTTACTGGTGATTTTCACGCAATAACTTCAGCTCATAATTTGCTTGCAGCCTTAATAGACAATCATATTTACTGGGGAAATAAATTAAACATAGATCCAAATAATGTGGTTTGGCGAAGAGTCGTAGATTTAAATGATCGAGCTCTAAGAAAAATAGAAATTAATTTAGAAAAATTAAAAGCCAATACTCCAAGAAACGATAGCTTTGATATTACTGTTGCTTCTGAAGTAATGGCAATTTTTTGCTTATCAAACAGTGTAAAAGATTTAGAGGAAAAAATAGGAAACATCACCATTGCTTATACTAAAGACAAAAAGCCCATTTATGCAAAAGATTTAAAAGCTCATGGTCCAATGACAGTATTATTGAAAGAAGCAATTAGACCTAATGTAGTCCAAACTCTTGAAAACAATCTTGCTATTATTCATGGTGGTCCATTTGCAAATATTGCTCATGGTTGTAATTCTATTCTTGCAACGAAAACTGCTTTAAAATTATCAGAATATGTTATTACCGAAGCTGGATTTGGTGCTGACCTTGGTGCAGAAAAGTTTTTGGATATTAAGTGTCGTAAAGCAGGAATCCAACCTAGTTGTGTGGTTCTAGTTGCAACTATAAGGGCTTTAAAAATGCATGGAGGAGTAGATAAAGATAACTTAAAAGAAGAAAATATCGATGCAATTAAGAAAGGTTTGCCCAACCTAGAGAGACATGTTGAAAATATTAAAAAATTTGGTTTAGAAGTAGTTGTAGCAATTAATCATTTTGTTACTGATTCTGATAATGAAGTTAAAATTATTCAGGATCATTGTTCTAAACTTGGAGTTAAAGCTAGTCTTTGCACTCATTGGTCAGATGGCGGAAAAGGCACTAAAGACTTAGCTAACAATGTAGTTGAATTGTGCAAGAAGAGTGACAAAAGTAAATTTAAATACTTATATTCTGAAGCAACTTCAATTTTAGAAAAGATAGAAAAAATTGCCAAAGAAATTTACAAAGCTAAAGCAATTGAGATAGATGAAACATCTAAAGAACAAATAAAAAAAATAGAGCAGGCTGGATTTGGAAAATTTCCAGTTTGTATTGCAAAAACACAGTATAGTTTTTCTACAGATCCAAAATTAAAAGGAGCTCCTTCTGATCACACTTTATCTATAAGAGAAGTGAGATTATCCAGTGGAGCCGAATTTATAGTAGTTGTTTGTGGATCTATAATGACTATGCCAGGACTTCCAAGAGAACCAGCAGCTAATAATATCAAGTTGAATAAAAAAGGTGAAATAGAAGGTTTATTCTAAAATTTATTTCTTTTTGTACTTTGCTGCTTCTTCTGATCCACCTGTTGCACTCCCTTTACTATAAGAATGAGCACCCATTCCAGCGAGTTGGCCATTCTGAACAATTAGATAAGGATCTCTTATTGGCTTTTTGTCGAAGAAACATTCTAAAATCTCTCTAACTCCAGCAGCATACCTTGCTTGCGCTGATAATGAGGTTCCTGAAGTATGAGGAGTCATACCGTGGTTTGGCATTGATCTCCAAATATGATCATTTGGTGCTGGTTGAGGAAACCAAACATCTCCTGCATAACCACTTAATTGTCCTGATTTAAGAGCTTTAGCGATTGCTTCTCTATTACAAATTTTTCCTCTAGCTGTGTTAACAATGTAAGCACCTTTTTTCATTTTACTAATTAGTTTGTCATCAAATAAATTCTCTGTTTCAGGGTGAAGAGGGCAATTAATTGTTACTACATCACAAACTTTCACTAAAGACTCCACAGAGTCATGAAATGTAAGATTTAATTCTTTTTCAACTGAATCTGGTAATTTATGTCTATCAAAGTAGTGAAGGTGAACATCAAAAGGCTTCATTTTTCTTAAAGCATCTAATCCAATACGTCCAGCAGCTACAGTGCCTACATGCATACCTTCTACATCGTAAGATCTGTAAACAGCATCAGCAATATTCCATCCACCTTGGTTAACAATATTATGTTGGTTATGATAGTCTCTTACTAAAGATAAAATCATCATTACAATGTGTTCAGCTACTGATCTAGAATTACAGTAAGTAACTTCAACAACATCTATTTTATTATCCATAGCAGCTTGCAAATCAACGTGATCTGACCCAATACCTGCTGTAATTGCCATTTTTAAATTTTTTGCAGACTCTATTTTTTCTCTTGTTAAGTAGTAAGGCCAAAAAGGTTGAGAAATTACAATATCAGCATCAACAAGCTCTTTATCTGCTTTACAACCTTTTGCATCTTTATCAGAAGTTACAACTAAAGTATGACCGTTTGACTCTAAAAACTTTCTTAAACCTAATTCTCCTGAAACACATCCTAATAATTCCCCGGGATTAAAATCTACTCCTTTAGGAGTTGGAAGTGTCATTCCATCAGGATATTTATCAAGTTTTGGTAAACTGGATAAAGGGTAGTTTTTTGGCATTCCCCCTTTAGGATCATCGTATAAAACACAGAGTATTTTCATTTTTTCTCTCTATTTATTTGACTATTATCAAAGGACAAAGTCAAACTTTTCTTGCATTGATTTTTCTGGACACCCCCTAGGCTTCATTGATATATCCCGAGAAATATGAAATTTTCTTTAGAAATAACAATGAAGACAGATCTTTCGGTCTTACCAAAGGTTAAAAATGTTTACATAACGATGCTGCCCGGAAACGATTTTAGGGAAGTAGCAAACAAAGCTAAGGAGCTTGTACAAAATGGGTTTAATCCAGTTCCTCATTTTCCAGCTCGATCAATTAAAAATTTAAGTGAATTAAAGTCCTACACTTCTATGTGTAAAGATTTTGGCGTGAAACAAGCTTTGGTAATTGGTGGAGGAGCGGAACCAATTGGCGATTACCACTGCTCGTTGCAATTATTAGAGACAGGATTATTTAAGGGGATGAAAATAGGAATTGCTGGACACCCTGACGGGTCCCCTGATATATCGGATTCAGATTTAGAAAAAGCTATGAAAGATAAAAAACCATTTGCAGACTATATTGTCACTCAATGGTTATTGGACCCTAAACCAATCATTGAGTTTATTTCTAAACAATCTTTACCAGTTCATGTTGGAATTACTGGGCCTTTAAAAATAAGCAGCTTATTAAAGTTTGCTAGTATTGTTGGTGCAAAAAATTCTCTTAACTTTCTAAAGTCTAATGCCGCAAAAGCTGTAGACTTACTGAAACCTAAAGACCCAAATGAATTAATAGAAAATCTTAAATCTGTTACCAATCATTTTCACATTTATACTTTTGGAGGTCTAAAGGAAACAAATAAATGGTTAGAAAAAAATAATTATGCCTAAAAAAGTTCCTAATTCTTACAAAGTTGAAAAAGTAAATTATGATAAGGTAAAACATGCAACGTCAGTCGATCAGTCTGACAGATTAGTTCCATATAACCTTAGACAAAGTGGACCAACAAAAGTTGAAATGTTAATTTCTACAAGAGTAAGGAAATCACCTTATTGGCATTTGTCAATTAAAGCAGGATGTTGGAGAGCAACTGTTTACAACCGTATTTATCACCCAAGAGGTTACGTTAGACCTGAAAAAGGTGGAGCAATGGTGGAGTATCAAGCAATTAAAAAACATGTAACTATGTGGAATGTAGCAGTAGAAAGACAAATACGAGTTAAAGGACCTGATGCAGAAAAATTTACAGATTATGTAATTACAAGAGATGCTACAAAAATTTCAACTATGAGAGGTCGATACGTTATTCTTTGTAACTATAAAGGTGGAGTTCTTAACGATCCAGTATTGATGAGAATAGCTGACGATGAGTTTTGGTTTAGTTTATCAGATTCCGACATTGGTTTATATCTACAAGGTGTTAATGCAGACAAAAGATTTAACGTTGAAATAGATGAAATTGATGCTTGTCCAGTTCAAATACAAGGACCTAAATCAAAAGCATTAATGAATGATTTAATAGGAGATCAAGTCAACTTAGACGACATGCCATTTTATGGTTTAGCAGAAGCGAAAGTAGGGGGTAGAAGCTGTGTTATTTCTCAATCAGGTTTTTCCGGAGAAGCTGGTTATGAAATTTATCTTCGAAACGCCACTTTATACGCTGAAGACATGTGGAATGCTGTTCTTAAAGCAGGAAAAAAACACAAGTTAATGGTAATAGCTCCAGCTCACCACAGAAGAATTCAAGCGGGAATATTATCTTGGGGACAAGATATGGATCATGAACACAATCCTTTTCAATGTAATCTAGGCTATCAAGTATCTTTATCTGGAAAAGGTGAGTGGAACAAACGATCAGACTATGTTGGTAAAGAAGCTTTAGAGAAAATGAAGCAACAAATTAAAAATGGAGAAAAGCCATATAAGTTGCAACTTGTTGGTCTGGAACTTGGAGGAAAACCCATAGAAGATTATGCAAATGATTTTTATTTAATATCAAATGCTAATGGAGGTAAACCAATTGGTTATATAACATCACCTTGGTATCATCCTGAAAAAAAAAGAAATATTGCAATGGGTTACGTGCCTTTTGAAGGAAATTTGAACAACAATGGTTTTCCAATAGGTAATTTTGGAAAAAAATTTAAAGTGCATTTACCAAAAAAATATTCTAGTAAGCCTGTAGAAGCAGTGGTAGTTCCAATTCCATTTACAGAGTCATTTAATGCAAATACTAGAGAGTCAAAAAAGTAATTGAAGCTTAAAAAAAAGCGTCATTCGGCAATGAACCAAAAGGATTTTTATAAAATTTTTAAACCACAGCTAACTCCAAAAAAGATGCTTGAACTTGGAGTATTTGGTGGAGCATATTTTGCAGAGGGAAGTACTAAAGAATTTCCTAAATCTTGGTTTACAAAAGCAAAAATAAGTAAAAGTTTTGATGTGAGCCTAAATAGATTTAAAATTGCATCTGGTTTATCAAGAAAAGAATGGATTGATAAAGGCTGGATATTTAAAGAGGATCCTTTAGGTTGGTTTCAATGGTATTGTAGATTTAAAAATGGAAGACGAATTCCAAAAATCGATCAAATTCAAATTAAAAGATGGAAAGCTTTTGGAGATAGACACGGACCAGCAGTGAAGAAAAATTGTGAAGAAGGAGATTTGCAGTGTAGAAAAAGACAAAGACAAGCTTTACTTCAGTGGGCTTATAATCCAATTTTTTAAATTAAACAGACCCGCAACAATGTTTATATTTTTTTCCTGAACCACAAGGACATTTTTCATTTCTTCCAACTTTTTTATTATTAGAGGATATTTCACTAAGTTTTTCTTTTTTTTCTTCTTGATTTGAGATTACAATATTTAAATTAATTAAGAATTTTATAACATCATTTTTTATTTTTTCTAATAATCCTTCAAAAAGAGTAAAAGCTTCTTTTTTGAATTCAGATAAAGGATCTTTTTGACCATATGATCTTAAACCTATGACTTGTCTGAGTTGTTCTAAATATTGTAAATGTGATCTCCAGGTAAAGTCAATAATTTGTAAAAATATCTTTTTTTCTAAATTATCATTCTCTTCTTTACCGATTATATCTATTCTTTCATTTTTTTTAGATAAGTAAATATCTTTGATTTTTTTATGAAATTGTTCTTTATTCAGAGATGTAATTGATATTAAACCTTCATCGTTAATTGCATTTCCAAGAGTATTTTTTATGGCGGTAAGATAAGCTTTTTCATCATTTGATTTTTCATAAATATTTCTAAACGATTCAAGATTATTTATAACTTCGTTTAAAAAATCTTCTAATATTTTTTCTATATTTTTATTTTTTAAAATTTTCAATCTTTGAGAAAATATAACTTGTCTCTGGTCATTCATTACATCATCAAATTTAATTAATGTTTTTCTGATATCAAAATTTCTTGCTTCAACTTTTTTTTGAGCTCTTTCCATCGCTTTATTTATCCACGGGTGATCAATTGACTCATTTTTTTTTAGTCCTAATTTTTTTAACATTCCGTCTATAGAATCACCTCCAAATATTCTCATTAATTCATCTTGTAGACTTATAAAAAAAATTGAACTTCCAGGATCTCCTTGTCTTCCCGATCTGCCTCTTAATTGATTATCAATTCTTCTACTTTCATGTCTTTCTGTACCTATTATAAAAAGACCTCCGATATCTTTAATTTTCGACTCATCTTTTTTGATTTGTTCTATGTCGTTGATCTTTCCTTCTTCAATAAAATCTTTATTTCCACCTAATTTTATATCGGTTCCTCGACCAGCCATATTAGTTGCAATTGTTACGGCATTAATTTTTCCAGCCTCAGCTATAATTTTTGCTTCTTTTTCGTGATGTTTAGCGTTTAGTACGTTATGTTTTATTTTTTTATTATCTAAAAAAGCAGAAATTTTTTCAGACTTTTCAACACTTGTAGTTCCAACTAAAACAGGTTGTCCTTTTTTATTACATTCGATAATTTTATTAGTGATAGCATTATATTTTTCAGGTTCAGTTCTATAGATTTGATCATTATAATCTTTTCTCTGCATTTTTTTATTTGTAGGAATTGAAACGACGTTCAATTTATAAATATCATAAAACTCTTCGGCTTCTGTAAAGGCAGTTCCCGTCATCCCAGATAATTTTTTGTATAGTCTAAAATAATTTTGATATGTAATAGAAGCTAATGTTTGATTTTCTTCTTCGATCTGGACATTTTCTTTAGCTTCTAATGCCTGATGCAATCCGTCGGAAAATCTTCTGCCATCCAAAACTCTACCAGTAAATTCATCAATAATTTGTACTTTTCCATCTCTAACAATATAGTCTGTATCCTTTTTAAAAAGTAGATTGGCTTTAAGAGCTTGATTTATGTGATGAACAAGACTTAAGTTTTCGGGATCATAAAAATTATTATTTTTAAGAATTCTTTTTTGAATAGATAGTTTTTCAATTTTATCTATTCCTTGATCAGTCAAAATTGCATTTTTATTTTTTTCATCCAACTCAAAATCATTTTTTTGCAAATGTTTAATGAACTCATTTGAAACTGAATAGAGATTAGTTTTGTCCTCTAATTTTCCTGAGATGATTAAAGGCGTTCTAGACTCATCGATTAAAATACTGTCAACTTCATCCACAATACAATAATTATGATCTCTTTGAACCATCTCATTAAGTTCATATTTCATATTATCTCTAAGATAGTCAAAACCTAGCTCATTGTTCGTAGCATATGTAATATCGCAGTTATAATTTTGTTGTCTTTGTATATCGTCTAAATCGTTAGTTATACATCCTGTCGAGGTTCCTAAAAAATTAAATATTTTACCCATCCATTCCGAGTCTCTTTTTGCTAAATAATCATTTACAGTAACAATATGAACTCCTTTACCCGTCAATGAATTGAGATAAGCAGGAAGAGTAGAAACTAATGTTTTGCCTTCACCAGTTTTCATTTCAGCGATTTTACCTTGATGTAAAATTATACCTCCAGCTAATTGAACGTCATAGTGTCTCTCTCCTAATGTTCTTTTTGCTGCTTCTCTAACCAAAGCAAAACTTTCTGGAATAATATTATCAAGAGAGCTACCTTCTTGAACTGATCGTTTTAGGTTTAATGTTTTCTCTTTAAATTCTCCATCTGAGAGAGATTTCATTATACCCTCTTGGTTGTTTATGGCAGAAATTAAATTCTTGGTTTTATCCAATTCTTGTTGATTAGAGCTTTTAAATATTTTATTAAAAGTCCTTGTAAATACATTCATTATACTTCTATATATGTATTTATAATCTAAATTAAACAGTAATTATGACGATAAACTTAAAAAACTTCCTTAACGATAAAACTAAACTATCAAAAATGGGGGAGTTTCAAAACCTTAAACAACTTGAAGGCCTAGAAATGTCTTCCGTATCTGCAGATCTATATGGAAATGGAAGAGACGATTTATCATTATTTTATTTTAGCAAAGGTGCAAATTATGCGACGGTAACGACAACAAACAGTATACTTTCAGAGACGATATCTTGGAACAATAATTCTCATAAAAAATCAATAAAAGGTTTAATGGTTAATACAAAAAATGCAAATACTTTTACAGGCAAGCAAGGAAAAGAAAGTTTAGATATTATAGCAAAAAATTTAGCGAGAATTTTAACTTTAAAAGAATCAAAATCAGAAAAAGGCACAACCGAGACTGTAAGAATTAAAGATTTAATTTTTGCTTCAACTGGGGTTATAGGAGAAGAATTTCCAGTTGATCAAATAAAAGATGCTCTACCTGACTTAGTTGAAAAACTAAAAAAAGAACATAATAAATTATTTTGGCTGAAAGTAGCCTCAGGCATGATGACAACTGACACAAAACCAAAAGTAGCCTATGAAGAAATTATATTTGGAGATGAATTGATCAAGATATGTGGAATAGCAAAAGGCTCAGGTATGATTGCTCCTAATCTAGCCACAATGTTATCATTTATTTTTACTAATGCAGATATAGGTTCAAATTTATTAAGATCACTTTTAAAAAGAGCAGTAGCGAATACATTTAATGCTATTACGGTTGATAGCGATCAATCCACAAATGATATGGTTTCTTTATTTTCAACTAGATCAATTAAGTTAGGTTACAACCTTTCTTTAAACGATAAGATAATTCAGAAATTTGAATTAAGTCTAAAAAAACTATGTTTAAACCTTGCAAAACAAATTGTAGTAGATGGCGAAGGTGCAAAAAAATTTTTAACAGTAAAAGTTATTAATGCTAAATCATTAGGAAGTGCTAAGAAGATTGCTTTTTCAATTGCTAATTCTCCTTTGATTAAAACTGCTGTAGCAGGAGAAGATCCAAACTGGGGAAGAATTATCATGGGAATTGGTAAATCTGGGGAAATAATCGACACTAAAAAACTGAAAATTAAATTAGGCAATTTTATTGTTGCTGAAAATGGAAAAGTTGCTGATAGTTATAATGAAGAAAAATTAAAAGAATATATGGAATGGGACTCTATAACCATAGAAATAAACTTAAAATTGGGTAACGATGCATTTGAATGTTATACATGTGATTTCACCCATGATTATATTGATATTAATGCAGACTATAGAAATTAAAAAAAAAAATGGATAGAATACTTTAATGATAAAATATAATCTTAAGTGCGATAATAATCATGAATTTGAGAGCTGGTTTTCAGATTCGAATGAATTCAATAAATTGACCAAAAAAAAATTGCTTGAGTGTATTTACTGTTCTTCACACAATATACAGAAATCAATAATGTCACCAATGGTTTCGGGAACTAAATTGAATGAAGATAAAATCAACCTCTTAGATCAAAAACTATTAAGTGAGAAGGACCAACTTATAAAACTTAGAGAGCACATAGAAAAAAATTTTGAATTTGTTGGTGATAAGTTTAGTGAAAAAGTAAGAGATCTTTATTATGACAAGGACAGTAAAAAGAGCATTTACGGAACAACTACCATAGAAGAAAGAAAAGAATTAGAGGAAGAAGGTATAGATTTATTAAGTGTACCTTGGGTTAGTAAAGATAATTAATTTTTATAACTACTTATAATATAATTTACTGAGAGATTTTCAGTTTTTTTCCATTTATTAAAAATAGGATTAAATTCTAGTCCTTTAATATTATTTGTTAAAAGATTTATATCGACCAATTTCTTTTGTAATTCTTCTGGTTTAATAAACTTATTCCAATCATGTGTACCAATAGGCAGCCATCTCAAAATATATTCTGCACCAATGATTGCTTTAACATAAGAAGTAAATGTTCTATTGATTGTTGCGGTAAACATTAATCCATTTGGTTTTAATAATTTATAACAAGACTTAAGATATAGATCTAAATTATCAACATGTTCAACGACCTCAAGATTAAGAATTATATCAAATTTTTCTTTATCATCTAATTGTTCTGGAGATTTATTTAAATAAGTAATCTTTAAATTATTTTCTTTACTATGAAGAGAAGCAATTTTTATATTTTTTTCAGAGGCATCTATGCCAGTTACATTACCTCCTAAGCGCGCAATAGGTTCACTTATCAGTCCACCTCCACAACCAATATCTAAAATCTCTAAATTTTTGAGGAAAAGTTTTTTGTGTTTATCTAATTTAAAATGTTTTGAAATTTCGTCTAAAATATATTCAATTCTAATAGGATTAAACATATGTAAAGGTTTAAATTTACCATTAACATCCCACCATTCGTCAGCTAATTTTGAAAACTTTTGAATTTCCTCTTTATTTATTGTAGTCATCTATCCTTAATGTATTAATTATAATTAATTAAATTCTATTTATATTATATTAAAATCTGACAATGGCAAAAAAAGTATTAAAATTTGGTGGTACATCGGTAGGAACAATCGAGAGGATTCTACATGTTGCTAAAATTATAAAAAAAGAGCATGACTTAGGAAATGAAATTATTGTCGTAGTTTCAGCAATGTCCGGTAAAACAAATGAGCTACTAAAACAATCTAAAGATATTTCTGAAGATTTTAATAAAAGAGAGCTTGATGTTCTTTTAAGCTCAGGAGAGCAGATCACAAGTTCTTTATTAGCTGGAGCATTAATTGAAATAGGTGTTAAATCTAAATCATGGCTTAATTGGCAAATACCTATTTTGACAGAAGGAGAACATTCTAATTCTAGAATTATAAATATTAATGTTCAAAAAATTAATAAATTTTTATCAGAAAAAGGTGTAGCAATAATTCCTGGGTTTCAAGGAGTTTCCAAAATAGGAGATGTGACTACAATTGGAAGAGGTGGATCAGACGCTACTGCTGTGGCTGTTGCAAAAATATTCAATACAGAAACTTGTGAAATATATACTGATGTTGATGGAGTTTATTCTACAGATCCAAAAAAGATACCTGTAGCAAAAAAAATAGATAAAATATCTTATGATGAAATGCTTGAACTTTCATCATTGGGAGCAAAAGTTATGCAATCCTCTGCAGTCCAAGCTGCAATGATGTATAATATTCCTCTCGAAGTTAAATCTACATTTACAGATAGACAAGGAACGAAAATTTTTGACCAAGAGAGTTTAGACTATACTAAAAGTGTTACAGGAGTGGCTTATTCAAAAGATGATGCTAAAATTACACTTACAGGGGTAGAAGATAAACCCGGAGTTGCCGCAAATATATTTGAGCCATTAAGCAAAAATCAAATAAATGTTGATATGGTGATACAAAATATTTCATCAGATCATAAAATTACTGATATAACTTTTACTATAAAAAGAGATGATCTTTTAAAAACTATTGAAATATTAAAAAGCAATAAAGATATAAAATATAAAAACATGAGTCATAATAATAAAGTTGCAAAAATTTCAATTGTAGGCGCGGGAATGGTTTCGACTCCAGGCGTAACTTATAAGATGTTTAGAAGTCTAGCAGAAGAAAAAGTTAATATTCTAGCTATATCAACTTCAGAAATTAAGTTGTCAGTAATTATAAATGAAGATGATACTTTAAAAGCTGTAAAAAAACTACATACAGCTTTTGATTTAGATTAAAAATGGAAATTAGACCTCACAGAACAATAAATAGAAAAAAAACCAAAAAGATTAAAGTTGGTAATGTTTCTGTTGGAGGAGATTCTCAAATTAGTGTTCAATCAATGACAAATACTCTTACAACAAATATAAAAGAAACTATAAAACAAATCCACTTACTAGAAGAGTCTGGAGCAGATATAGTCAGAGTTTCATGTCCGGATGAAAGTTCCACAAAAGCACTTAAAGACATAGTTAAAGAAGTTAAAGTTCCAATCGTAGCAGACATTCATTTTCACTATAAAAGAGCTATTGAAGCAGCCAAAATGGGAGCAAGTTGTTTAAGAATTAATCCTGGAAATATCGGATCTAAAGATAGAGTTTTAGAAGTTGTTAAAGCTGCAAAGGATAATAATTGTTCTATTAGAATTGGAGTTAATGCAGGCTCCTTAGATAAAAATTTACTTGAAAAATATAAAGAACCTTGTCCAGATGCGCTTGTAGAGAGCGCAATGTATAATGTAAAATTGTTGGAAGATAATGAATTTTTTAATTTTAAAATTAGCGTTAAGTCCTCAGATGTTTTTCTAACTGTTAAATCTTATAAAAAATTATCTGAGATATGTGAATATCCCTTACATTTAGGAATAACAGAAGCTGGAGGTCTCCTTTCAGGCAGCATAAGATCGTCGATAGGAATAGGTCAGCTCTTAATGGATGGAATAGGAGATACTATAAGGGTTTCACTCTCTTCAGATCCAGTAGATGA
This sequence comes from uncultured Pelagibacteraceae bacterium, assembly GCA_902569735.1. Taxonomy (GTDB): domain Bacteria; phylum Pseudomonadota; class Alphaproteobacteria; order Pelagibacterales; family Pelagibacteraceae; genus Pelagilacustribacter. The sequence goes on from CACFVE010000017.1 coordinate 12,290, forward strand.
AATAAAATCTGGTTTTGAAATCTTAAAATCTTTAGGCATTAGATCCAGAGGAGTAAACATTATTTCTTGCCCCTCTTGTGCTAGACAAGCTTTCCCAGTTATTGAGACAGTAAAAGAATTAGAAAAAAAACTATCCCACGTAAAAAAACCAATTACACTATCTATAATTGGGTGTGTAGTTAATGGACCTGGAGAAGCAGCACAGACTGAAATAGGCTTAACTGGTGGAGGTCAAGATAGTAATCTTTTATACTTATCAGGCATACCTCACACTAAGGTAGCGAGCTCAAAAATAATAGATAAAGTTGTTCAACTTGTAGAAGAAAAAGTAAAAGAAAAAAATAATTAAATAATGATACCAATAGAAAAAGTGCAAGATATTATTGCAAAGCACGATAATTTAGAAAAAGAGTTATCAGCTGGTAATATTGATAGCAAACTATTTGCTAAAAAGTCTAAAGAATACTCAAATTTAGGAAATATCATATCATATGCTAGAGAATTTATAAAATTTGAAAAAGAAAAAAAAGATTTGGAGCAAATAATTCAAGACAAGAATAGTGACACTGAAATGATAGAAATGGCAGAGAAAGATTTAGATGAATTAAAAATTAAAAAAGTAAATTATGAAAACAAATTAAAGATATTTTTGCTTCCTAAAGATGAAGATGACGATAAGGATGCGATAGTTGAGATTCGAGCAGGTACTGGAGGATTAGAAGCCTCTCTTTTTTGTGCAGATTTATTTAAAATGTATGAAAAAGTTTGTTCAAAAAAGAAATGGAAATTAGAAATTATTAGTATTTCTAAAAGTGAAGCTGGAGGTTTCAAAGAAGTTATATTTTCTGTCAGCGGAAATAATATTTATTCTTACTTAAAATATGAGTCTGGAGTTCATCGAGTACAAAGGATTCCTGAAACTGAAACTCAAGGTCGTGTTCATACCTCTGCAGCAACAATTGCAGTGCTGCCTGAAGCTGAAGAGGTTGATATTCAAATAAAAGACTCAGACTTAAGAATAGATGTTTTTAGATCAGGCGGTCCAGGCGGTCAATCGGTTAACACTACTGACAGCGCTGTTAGAATTACCCACATACCTACAGGCGCAGTAGTAAGTCAACAAGATGAAAAATCTCAACATAAAAATAAAGCAAAAGCCTTAAAAATTTTAAGATCAAGAGTTTATGAGGCTGAAAAAAGAAAAAAAGATCAAGAACGATCAAGCAACAGACGAAGTCAGATAGGCACTGGAGATAGATCTGAAAGAATAAGAACTTATAATTTTCCTCAGGGAAGAGTAACAGATCATAGAATTAACCTTACTTTACATAAACTTGATGAATTCCTGAGTGGAGAAATTCATGAAGAAAT
>CACFVE010000018.1 GCA_902569735.1 uncultured Pelagibacteraceae bacterium
GCTGGTCCATTTGGAACTGAGTTTATTGCAGGCTCATACTTGCAAAGGTTTTCTTTGTTTGCTCTTTTTTTATTTCCAATTTTTTTTAATAATAAAGATAAAATCTATTTATATTTATTGTTATTGCTAACATTTATTTTAGTTATCGCAGGATTGATTATAGCTGGAAATAGAGTTCCTTTAATTTTATTTATAATGTTGATCACTTGTGTTTTATTTTTTTATAAACCAATGAAAAAGTTTTTATTTTCATTTTTTTTGATAAGCATAATAGTTTTAAGTACACTGTGGAATTTTAACCCGAACATTAAAAACCATTTAAATGCCTTTTCAGAAAGAATATCTGAAATTTTAGAATTCGCTTCTACTGTAATAATTAAAGACAAAGAAAGTAATTACGAGGTAGATAAAGATAATATAATTGAATATTATAAATACTCTATATATGTAAACGGTAAAGTTATTCCCCTAAAAAACATCTATATTAAAGAATTTTATTCTGGCTATCGAACGTGGATTGATAATAAATACTTTGGTGGTGGAATAAAATCTTTTAGATACAATTGTGCTTCATTTAATTGTAGTTCTCATCCTCACAACTATTATTTAGAGATTTTAAGTGAGTTAGGATTAATAGGTTTCTTTTTAATATTAATTATTTTTTTCAAAGTATTATTTAATTCTTTCTTAAATCTGAGAGCTAAAAAGCATCATTTAAATTATGATAAAATAATTATTCCATTTATGTTTTTATTTTTAGTAGAAATATTTCCAATTAAATCTACTGGTAGTTTTTTTACAACAGGAAATGCAACCTATTTATTTCTAATTATGTCTATTACAATCGCTTTAAGTCCAACATCAAAAGGTAAAATTTAAATTGAAAGAGTTTTCAATAAATGTAAATTAAAGTTTATGATAAAAAAAGATATAGTTATTACCTCAGCTAGTAGAACTGCAGTTGGTTCTTTGGGTAAATCATTAAAAAATATTCCTGGGGATGATATGGGTTCTGCGGTAATTCTAGACACAATTAAAAAAACAAATATAAAAACCGAAGAAGTTGATGAAGTTATAATGGGTCAAGTTCTAAGTGCTTCAACAGGACAAAATCCTGCACGTCAAGCAGCGATGAAATCTGGTATTCCAAAGGAGAAACCAGCTTACGTTGTTAATCAAGTTTGTGGATCTGGATTAAGATCTATTGCATCAGGATACCAAAGCATAATAGCAGGTGACTCAAAAATTGTTATTGCTGGAGGTCAGGAGTCTATGTCTTTAGCCCCGCATGCAGTACACTTAAGAGATGGAAAAAAGCTAGGTAATACTGAGATGACGGATACTATGATTAAAGATGGTTTGTGGGATGCTTTCCATGGATATCATATGGGTATGACAGCAGAAAATGTTTCTACAAAATTTCAAGTTACCAGAGAAGATCAAGATAAATTTGCTTTAAAATCTCACGAAAAAGCTCTTAAAGCTCAAAAGGAAAATAAATTTAAAGAGGAAATAATTAATTTTAAGATTAAATCAAAAAAAAATGAAATAAACTTTAATAAAGATGAGCACCCTAGAGAAGAAATTAATTTAGAGGCTTTAAAAAGACTTAAACCAGTTTTTAAAAAAGATGGGACTGTTACTGCAGGTAATGCTTCTGGAATTAACGATGGGGCTGCTGCTATAGCTTTAATGACAGGAGAAGAAGCTGAAAAAAGAAAACTACAAAAACTAGTTTCAATAAAATCATGGGCAAGTTGTGGGGTTGATCCAGCTTTAATGGGTACAGGACCAATACCAGCTTCAAAAAAATCATTAGATTTAGCCGGCTGGTCTATAAAAGATGTAGATCTATTTGAAATTAACGAAGCATTTGCAGCTCAGAGTATTGCAGTTTTAAGAACTCTCTCTATTCCTGAAGAGAAAGTAAATGTTAATGGGGGTGCGATAGCTTTAGGTCATCCAATTGGTGCCTCGGGGACTAGAATACTAGTAACTTTAATTCATGAAATGATTAAAAGAGATGTTCATAAAGGTTTAGCAACTTTATGCATTGGCGGTGGTATGGGTATTGCTATGTGCATTGAAAGATAATGGAACTATCAAAACCATATAAGGGTAAGAAGAAACGTAAAATTAAAAAGATGCCTTTTACTGTTAAGGGATATATTCTTTACTATGCTTTTTTCTGGGTATTAATTATTTCTATTTATTTAGCTTATTACTAAGATTTATTTGAGTAGATATTTCTTTAATAAAATTTTTTGGACCATCACTGCACTGTCAGATCTAGTTTCTTTCTTTTTAAATAATAGATTGATTAACCATTTCATACCTAATATGACTAAATTTACTGGACAAAAAGTAGTGTAAAATGTGTCTAAATATGAACTTATTAAGCAATTTGCCCTAGTCTTGAGTTTATAGTTTATTATTAGCCCTCTTTTTAATATCTTCCAACCAGTTTATAATAGGCAAATATGGCTCAAAATATTTCAGTTCCTGATATTGGTGATTTTAAAGATGTTGAAGTAATTGAAGTTTTAGTCAAACCCGGGGATACTGTAAGTAAAAACGATCCAATAGTCACAATTGAAAGTGATAAATCTAGTCTCGAAATTCCTTCTCCTTCATCTGGTGAAATTAAAGATTTAAAAGTTAAGATAGGTGATAAGGTTTCTGAGGGAAGCATCCTAGCTACTATTGAAAATGGTCAAGTAACTCCGACTCCTAAAAAAAAAGAAATAACGAAAGAACCTGTTGAAAAAGAACCAAAAAAAAATGGAGACCTACATCCTGTTAAACAAGTTAAAAAAATTTTTGCAGAGCCTGCTTCTAAAGATGATATTGATCCAATAGAAACCAATGAATGGATTGAATCTTTAAATTCAGTAATTGAAAATGATGGTTCACCAAGAGCGAGTTATTTATTAAATCAAGTAATCGATCAAGCTTATAAATCTGGTTTAGTTTTACCTGACACAAGAACTACTCCTTATATAAATACAATTCCTCCTGAAACTGAAGTTAAGTCACCAGGCAATCAAAATATTGAGAAAAAAATAAGAGCTTACATAAGATGGAATGCTGCAGCTATGGTGGTCAAAGCAAATAAAAGAAGTTCAGAATTAGGTGGACACATCGGAACCTTTGCATCAGCTGCCACTCTTTATGACGTAGGAATGAATCATTTCTGGAGGGCAAAAAATAATAAGTTTGGAGGAGATTTAATTTACTTTCAAGGCCACTCTGCTCCTGGAATGTACGCACGAGCATTTTTAGAAGGCAGACTTACCTCGAAACAATTAGATGGATTCAGACAAGAAGTTGATGAAGGTGGTTTGTCCTCATATCCTCATCCGTGGTTGATGCCAAAGTTTTGGCAGTTTCCTACTGTTTCGATGGGTCTAGGGCCGATCATGGCGATTTATCAAGCAAGATTTTTAAAATATTTAATAAATAGAGGTTTAGTAAAAGACGAGGGAAGAAAAATTTGGGTCTTCCTAGGTGATGGCGAAATGGATGAGCCAGAGTCGCTTGGAGCAATAGGCTTGGCTGCAAGAGAAAAGCTAGATAATCTAATTTTTGTAATTAATTGTAATCTTCAAAGATTAGATGGGCCAGTCAGAGGAAACGGAAAAATTATTCAAGAACTTGAAGGAAGTTTTAGAGGTACTGGATGGAATGTAATTAAAGTTATATGGGGTTCATATTGGGATCAACTGTTAGCAAAAGACAAAAATGGTTTACTCGTAAAGAGAATGAATGAATGTGTAGATGGTGAATATCAAGCTTTTAAAGCAAAAGGTGGAGCATATGTAAGAGAGAAATTTTTTGGAAAATATCCAGAATTAAAAGAATTGGTATCTTCAATGACTGATAAAGATATTTGGAAATTAAATAGAGGCGGACATGATCCCCATAAAGTTTACGCAGCGTATCATTCAGCTATGCAACACAAAGGTTCTCCATCGGTTATACTTGCAAAAACTATAAAAGGTTATGGTATGGGAAAATCGGGTGAGAGCATGAACACTACTCACCAGCAAAAAAAACTAGATGAAAAGGACTTACTATATTACAGGGATAGATTTGGTGTTCCGCTTACAGATAAACAGGTTAAAAGTATTGAATATTATAAGCCAAGTGAAAATTCCGAAGAAATAAAATACTTAAAAGATAGAAGATTGAAACTTGGTGGTTTTATCCCAGAAAGATCTTCTTTTGCCAAAGCAATTAAGGCCCCTCCTAAAGATATCTTTGAAACTTTTATGAAGTCAACTGGAGATAAAGAAATGTCAACAACGATGGCTCTCGTTAGAATGTTAACGGCTCTTCTTCGAGATAAAAATCTATCAACAAGGTTAGTGCCGATTATTCCTGATGAAGCAAGAACATTTGGGATGGAAGGGTTTTTTCAAAAAATTGGAATTTATGCTCATGAAGGACAGAAATATGAACCAGTGGATTCTGAACAATTAAGTTCTTATAGAGAAGATAAGAGCGGTCAAGTATTAGAAGAAGGAATTACAGAGTCTGGAGCTATGTCTTCTTGGATTGCAGCAGGTACATCTTATACAAATCATGATTTAGAAATGATACCAATTTATATCTTTTACTCTATGTTTGGTTTTCAAAGAGTTGGTGACCTTGCCTGGGCCGCGGGCGACTCCCAAGCTAGAGGCTTTTTAATCGGGGCTACGGCAGGTAGAACAACATTGGCAGGAGAAGGATTGCAGCACCAGGATGGCCATAGCCATTTATTGGCTTCTAATATTCCGAATTGTGTAAGTTACGATCCAACTTTTGCTTACGAAATGGCAACAATATTCAGAGACGGAATTAAAAGAATGCATGAAAAAAAAGAGAACATTTTCTATTACATTACTGCGATGAATGAAAATTATTCTCATCCTGAAAAACCAAAGGGGTGTGATGAAGGTATACTTAAAGGAATGTATCTTTTTAAAGAATTTAATAAAAAGGGAAAAACAAAAGTTCAACTTTTAGGCTCTGGAACAATATTAAGAGAAATTATATCTGCAGCAAAAATTTTATCTCAAGATTATGGCATAGACTCAGATGTATGGAGCATTACAAGTTTTAATGAGTTAAGAAGAGACGGGATGGAAACAGAAAGATGGAACCTTTTAAATCCCAACGAAAAAAGGAAAAAATCTTTTGTCCAAAAGTGCTTAGAGAAAAGAGATGGGCCAATTATTGCTGCATCTGATTATACAAGATCTTTTTCAGATCAAATAAGACCTTATACTGAAAAGCCATTTTATTCTTTAGGTACTGATGGATATGGAAGAAGTGATACAAGAAAGAATTTAAGAAAGTTTTTTGAAGTAGACAAAGAACACATAGTTGCCTACACCTTAAGTGCCTTAGCTAAAGAACAGTTAATAGAGACAAAACAAGCAGAAAAAGCGATTAAGAAATATAAAATTGATAAAAATAAAGATTTTCCATCTAACTTATAAATATGACTAGTACAAAAATTTTAGTTCCTGATATGGGTGACTTCAAGGATGTAGAAGTTATTGAAGTTCTTGTAAAAGAAGGTCAACAAATTAAAAAAAATGACTCTTTAATAACATTGGAAAGTGACAAATCTAGCGTAGAAGTGCCTTCCACTCATGAAGGAATAGTAGAAAAAATTAAAATAAAAGTTGGTAATAAAGTAAATCAAGGAGATTTAATTCTTAGTCTTAAGTCAGAAAACAAAACAACAGACGAAAAAAAAATATCAGTTAATAAAGAGCAAAAAATTGAAAAAAAAGTAGAAGATAAGAAGCCACAGGTAATTAAAACAAAGGAGATTATACCGACCGCTCCTAGTTCACAAAGTGGAACTAAGTCTGCTAGCCCAAAAGTTAGAAAATTTGCAAGAGAACTGGGCACTAATGTATTTGAAATACCTGGATCACAAAGAGCAGGAAGAGTCTCTGAAGAAGATGTAAAAAATTTCATTAGATCACAAGTTACTGTTAGCGGTGGTAGAATAGAGAAAAAAATCCATAAAGAAGAATATCCTCATGAAGAGTTCGGAGAAATTGAATTAAAGGATATACCGCGAGTCAAAAAATTATCAGGACCCCAACTTGTCAGGTCTTGGACAGAAATACCTCATGTTACTCAGCATGAAGAAATTGATATAACTGAAATGGAGCAATTTAGATCTTCATTGTACGATTATTATTCTGGAGAGATGATAAAAGTAACTCCTCTTGCATTTATATCAAAAGCTTTAATAAGTGCGCTTAAAGCTTTTCCAAATTTCAATGCTTCAATCGACTCTAATCAAAATAAGATAGTTTATAAAAAATATTTTCATTTAGGTTTTGCTGTAGATACACCTCATGGTCTAATGGTACCCAAATTAAGAAATGTAGATCAAATGAGTATTAGAGATATAGGCGAAGCATTAAAAAAAACTAGCAAACTTTGTAGAGAATTGAAAATTGACAAAAAAGAATTCTTTGGAGGCTCAATGACAATTTCTAGTTTAGGAGGTATTGGAGGAACTTTTTTTACTCCTATAATTAATCCTCCAGAAGTTGCAATTTTAGGTGTTGGAAAAAGTTATGATAGGTTGGTAAAATTAAAAGGTAAAATAGTTTCTAGAAAAATTTTACCGATTTCTTTATCTTATGATCATAGAATAATCGACGGAGCAGAAGGTGCAAGATTTTGTGTCTATTTAAGTGAATGTTTGGGTAAAGATTTCGCTTTCAAGCTTGCTGTTTAATATAATTTACAATAATAAACACCATGAATAAAAAATTGATCTCCTTGATCTGTGCTATCTCTTGCTCATTTTTATGGGGCACAGCATTTATTGCTCAGGACATGGGAATGGATTATATTGGTCCATTTTCTTTTACAGCAGGAAGAATGTTTTTGGGTTTTGTAGCATTAATCCCCTTTTTTTTTATTTTTGAACATAAAAAAATTAAAGATAAAAAATTTTCTTATAATATTATTCTAATTTATCTAGCTCTTCTTGGATTTTTTCTTAGTGGAGGATTTGCGCTTCAACAATACTCTTTGCTTTACACAGATGTTGCGAATTCGGCAATATTTACAATATTTTATGTTTTAATTGTTCCTGCTATATCTTATTTTTTATTTTCTAAAAAAATCCATTGGTCTGTTTGGCCTGCTGTTTTGATTTGTATTATCGGAGGTTTTTTGCTTACAGAAATTAAAGATGTAAATGTAAGATTGGGAGATACATTAGTTTTAGTAGGAGCTTTTTTTTGGGCTTTTCATATTGTTTATTTATCAAAGTTTTTAAAAGTATTTAATTACCCTATTGCTATAACTATGGGAACTTGTTTGATTGGATCGATAATCGCATTTATTCCTTCTCTAGCAATTGAAAATATCACATTAGGAAATCTATTAATGGAAAAAAATGAACTTCTTTATGCTGGTGTTTTATCAAGTGGAATAGGTTTTTTATTACAAGCTTATAGTCAACAGAATTTATCTCCTGCACCTGTTGCGATTATTTTTTCTTTGGAGGGTGTTTTTGCAGCTATATTTGGATGGATCCTTTTAAATCAATTTTTAAGCGATCTGAAAATATTTGGAATAGTATTAATATTGTTAGCTGTAATTTTCTCTCAACTGGCCCCAATTTATGGTAAAAAATACTATGGACGAAACTAAAAAAGGTTTTATGCAAAATATTGGAGATTTATCTTTTAAAAAGATAGATGAAATAAATTTTGAATTTAACATTAAAGTTTTAGAAAATTTTTTAAACACTGGTGGTATAGCTCATGGTGGTTTTATTGCTACTATAGCAGACACTGGTATGGGTAATGCGGCTCATATTGCTGCCGGTAATAAAAGATGTGTAACAATAAACTTAGATATTAAATTCATTTCAGCTGGAAAATTAAATGAAAAATTAGTTGGAAAAGTTAAAGTTTTAAAAAAGACAAAGACATTAGTTTTTATTTCAAGTGAAATATTTGCTTCAGAAAAAATAGTTGCAACTGCCTCGGGTACTTGGAAAATTCTTTAATGTTTTTTTCTAAGTTTTTTTATACCACAATCTTTACATTTTATCGTCTCAGTTGAACCGCCTGGTCCGAAACTAAAGTTAATATCTATCTTTTCATACCTATGCAATCCAAGATAGCAAAATAATAAATACAACCACTTAATCATAATTTTACCATAAAAAATTTTAAAATATTTAATAAGGGAGAATCATGGAAATATTAATAATGGTATTAATAGTAGTAGCACTGACAAAATAAGACAAATTTTTTTTGGAGGTAATAAAATGTCTGGTTGGGAAATATTAATTGTTGTTGCAATTATATACGCGATAGCAAATTAAAACAAAAGAAACATAAAAGTATTTTTTATATTGTTTTATTAAGAGGACGACTGTTTCCAAATTTGTGATTCGTATATCCAAAAATAAACAAAAATAACAAAGCAAAAGGATAAACAATCGCTTTATTAGGTCTATCTGGATTTTCTATTTTAAAGTTACTAATTATATCGCCCGTTTGCATGCCTGATTTTTTTGCAAGTCCCTTCCAATTCAGTTTGTCTACAACAACTTGATTATTATCCTCACCTAAATTAATTCCAAAGTCTTCTAAATTATAATCATTTTCAAACATTCCTGTATCAATCACAAATAATTTATATCTTTCTCCATATTCAGTAACTCTTGTTACTTTAATGTGTACTTCTTTTGAAGGATCAAAAGTTAAACTTTGAATTGTTTTTGATGATAAATTTTGCTCATTAAATTTAGGATAAAATTTACTTAAAACATAATCTGGAGCTAAAAAGGATAAAGCAATAATTAAGAAACCTATAATTTCATACCATCTTAATTTATTTATAAACCATTGTTGAGTTGCTGCAGTAAAAACTAAAATTCCAATTAAAGAAGTGACTATAACTATTAAAGCTTGCCATATATTATCTACCCCAATTAATAAAAGCTCATGATTAAATAAAAAAACTATAGGCAAAATACCTGTTCTTAAACTGTACCATATAGCTTGGAGTCCTGTTCTAAGAGGATCTCCGCCTGAAATTGCTGCAGCAGCATAAGATGCGAGACCTACTGGTGGTGTTACATCAGCCATTAAACCAAAATAGAATACAAATAAATGAACTGCAATTAATGGAAAAATATAACCAGAAGCGTTCCCAACATCAACAAGAACAGTCGCCATAAGTGAAGCTACTACAACATAATTTGCAGTAGTTGGAAGACCCATTCCTAGAAGCAAACAAAGTATAATAGTAAGTAATATTAATATTATTACGTTGTCTCTAGCAATTGTCTCTATTACTATAATTAAATTAGTACTTAATCCAGTAGAACCAACTGCTCCTACTATTATACCAGCTGTTGCAATGGCGATTCCAACACCCACCATATTAATTGCACCTTTTTGAAGACCTACTATGGTTTGGTTGTACCAATCAATTAATCCTGTTTTAAAATTCGGATTTTTAATAACTCTATTGACTAAATTGACTAATATTAATGAGATCGTTGCATAAAAAATTGAAAAGCCAGCAGTATATCTCATATAGACAAGCAAAAAGATTAAGACAAAGATTGGAATTAAAAAATGTAAGCCAGATAAAAATGTTTTCTTTAAGTGTGGTACGTCAGCATCATCCATTCCTTTAAGACCTAATTTAAGAGCTTCAAGATGTGATATATAAAATAAAGCGATATAGGAAATCACAGCAGGTAAAAAAGCGTGTTTTACTACTTCAAAATAAGTAACTCCAATAAAACTTGCCATTACAAATGCTGCAGCACCCATAACTGGGGGCATTATTTGTCCATTCACAGAAGATGAAACTTCAATCGCTCCTGCTTTTTCCTGGGAGAAGCCAGTTTTTTTCATAATAGGAATTGTAAAAGTTCCAGTTGTAACCGTGTTGGCAATAGATGAGCCTGAAATCATACCTGTCATTCCTGATCCCAAAATGGCTGCCTTTGCTGGACCACCTCTCATCTTTCCCACCATCGCAAAAGCTAGATCTAAAAAATATTTTCCTCCACCTGCTGTTTCTAATAAAGCTCCAAATAAAACGAATAAAAATATAAAATCAACCGAGACACCTATCGGTATCCCAAATATTGCTTCTTGGTCAAACCATTGAAATCCTACTAATCTTTTTACAGATAGACCACCATGAGAAATTATATCTGGAGCATACTTTCCAAAATAAGAAAATAGCAGAAAACAGACTGCAATAATGACTAATGGTAAACCTATTGCTCGTCTTGTAGCTTCTAAAAGTATTAAAATACCAAAAGCACCTATAATAAGTTCAACTGGAACTTTAAATCCAAATATATCTTTAACTAAAAGTATTCCACCTCTATTAACCAAATCATCATAAAAAAAATAAATATATAAACAACAAAATGCGGCTATTATACTAATGAGTACATCAAGTGCTGAAATTTTTTTGCCTCTAATTGATGGAAAAATTAAAAATGTTAAAGTTAAAGCAAAACCTAAATGAATAGCTCTAGCAGGTAAACCTTTAAACATTCCAAAATTAAACCAAAAAGGAAATGGGGATGCATACCAAAGTTGAAATAATGTCCAGAGAATAGCAATACCAAATACTATTTTTAAATGAATGCCCGATAAATTTTTTGTAGGTGAAATATCTTCTTGAATTTTGTCTTTAATCTTAGTTTGAATTTTTTGACTCATTGTAGTTAAGATACATTATTCTAAAAAAAAAGGCCCAATAAAAATTGGGCCTTTTTCATTTAATCAAGTAGTTGGATTACATTAATCCAGCTTCTTTATAATACTTAATTGCACCTGGATGTAATGGAGCTGATAAACCATCAGCTATCATATTTTTCTTTTCCAATGGTCCAAATGCAGGATGTTGATCTCTGAAAGCATCAAAGTTTTCAAAAACTGCTTTAGTAACTAAGTATACAAGTTCTTCAGAAACATCAGCGCTTGTTACAACAGTAGCTTTTACACCGAATGTTGTAGCGTCTTTTTTCTGATTTGAGTAAGTTCCTTTTGGAATTACAGCTTTAGCATAATAGTCAGCTCCATCAATTAAACCTTGAACTGGCGCACCAGTAAGATTGATGGGGCTTGCTTTAGCTTTACAAGTTGCTGCTTGCTCCATAGCGCCATTAGGAAATCCTACCGAATATCCGAATGCATCTATTTTACCGTCGCAAAGAGCTTTTACTTGTTCAGAAGAAGTTAGTTCAGTAGTTGCTTTGAACATACTCATATCTGCTCCCATAGCTTTCATAAGCTCTTCCATAGTTCCCCTTTGACCAGAACCTGGGTTACCTATGTTTACTGTTTTTCCTTTTAGGCCTTTAAAATCTTTAATCTTAGATTTTTTACTAGCCCAAATTTGAAATGGCTCGTTGTGCACTGAGAATACAGCTCTTAAATTGCTGAACTGTTTACCTTCCCATTTGCTTGATCCGTTATAAGCATGATATTGCCAGTCTGATTGAGCAACACCAAATTGAAACTCACCATCTTTAATTTGTCCAATATTGTAGTTTGAACCACCAGTAGAAGGAGCAGTACATCTATAAGCTTTAGCTGTACCTTTTTTTCTACCGTGATCAGCGCTTATTGCTGATTTGTGAAGCATTTTACAAATAGCGTTACCAGTTTGAAAATATACTCCAGTAGGTCCACCAGTTCCTATTGTAAAGAACTCTGCTGATTTTGCGATTGAAGTAATAGGGCTTGATAAAGCAAAAGTTACTAAAATAGCAGAAATCATTGATATTATTTTTTTCATGTGATCCCCCATTTGTTAATGTAATAATTTAACTATGTATAAAGACGAAGGTCAAAGAGAATCTTTATAGATTTTTAGCCCAATTTGATAATTTTTTGATGCCTTCAACTACATTTGGTGCATACTTTTCAATTATTTTATCATCAATAGTCTTGCCGTTGATTGAAGCTTTTAGGAATTCACTTCCATCAAAATCAATGTAACATAATCTGGTAAGCATTTTTTTAGGGCTAAAACCAAAATCGGATGCTGGTAACATTGCTACACCAGTATCGTCTAATATAGTTTCACATAATTCTGTCGAATTTTTATATTTATTATTAGGAAACTCAGGCATTAAATAAAATGCTCCTTGAGGTGGATTAATCAAGACTTTATTCGATTTTAAGTTACTATAAACATAGTTACCCATTGATCTCAAAATGTTTAAAGTTTTAGCTTTGTATTCAGTAAAATCTCCTTCGTAGGCTTCTACTGCAGCAAATTGTGCTGGGCTATTAACTGTGGAATAGGACTCACTTGCCAATGTTTTTATATTTTCTAAAAGTCTTGATAATTTATTTGGTGCAGCAACAAATCCTACTCTCCATCCGCCAGCTCCACACCATTTACTTA
>CACFVE010000019.1 GCA_902569735.1 uncultured Pelagibacteraceae bacterium
ATAGCATGACCAGCAGCATAATCCCATTCATATGCTCTCTCTTTTGCAGCATAAAAATCAAATTCTCCAGTAGCAATTACACAAAATTTATATGAACTATGCATTGGTGTAAAAGACTCTACTTTGTATTTTTTCATTACATCCAATATTAAAGATGCTGGTTTTTCAGTACTACTAACTGCAAAAATCTTTCCTTTAGCAGTTTTCTTTTTACAATCTAGTTTAACAGTTTTATCATTTTCAATCATAAAAGAATTATTTTTTCCATAAGAATAAAATAATCTGTTTTTTTTTGGCACACCCAACAATCCGATAGTTGGAATGTAGTCTAAAACTAAAGCTGCATTTATTGTATATTCATCTTTACCAGAAATATATTCTTTAGTTCCATCTATTGGATCTATAAGCCAAAATGTTTTTTAAAGTATTTTCTTTTTTAAGATCAACCGTCTCTTCCGAAACTATAGGAATATTAGGTGTTAAATTTTTAATTTTTTCTGTCAGAATTTTATTAACTTCTAAGTCTCCATTAGTTACAGGAGAATTATCCGGTTTAATGATTGTTTTAAGACCTTGTTTTCGAAGTTCGATAGACTTTCTACCAGCTAACTCAGTAGTTTCGATCAAATTTTTTGCTATATTTTCTAATTCATCATTGTTCATTTTTAACTTTTTTTAGCTCCACATTGTCTAAATTAATCACCTTTTTGCCATTATTTTGAAAATTCACTGTAGCTTTATTTTTAATAATTGACTGAATTTGACCTATACCCCAATTTTTTTCAGCTGGATTTATAACAAAATTTCCTGGTTCTAGATCATATTGCATAATGGAAAATTCTTTTTTTTGATGTGGGATTCATTAAGTTAATATACTATATTATTTTTCATGATAAATAATCTTCTAGATATATTAAGCTATGAAAATATTTATTTAATAGCTAATTGGGGTGTTATACCATTTTGGTTGCTGTTGATAATGTTGCCGAACCATGGGGTAACTAATTTTTTTGCTCAATCTATTATCGCTCCGTTACTTTTAGCTTTTGCCTATAGCCTAGTAGTATTTGATATTTTTTTAGAAGGAAACATTTTTGATAGTTTTGAACTATACAGAGGATTAGATGATCTTTACTCGATGTTTTCTAGCGAATCTTTTTTATTGATATTCTGGCTTCATTTTTTAGCAATAAGTTTATTCTTAGGCTCATGGATAACTAGAGACTCTCAAAGATATATGATTCCTAGATTTTTTTTAACAATTTCTTTAATCCTGACTTATTTTACAGGTCCGGTGGGTTTATTAATTTACTGGTTTATTAGAATTTTTTTCGCAAAAAAAATTAATTTCAATGATTAAATCTTTTGATTTTTATTTTGACTTTGTGAGCCCATATTCTTTTTTGGCTCACAAAGAAATAATTAAAATAGAAAAAAAAAATTCATTTAAAATTAGATATAAGCCTATTTTGTTAGGCGGTCTTCACAATTTACACGGTATTAAAGCTCCAGCTTTTATTCCCGCTAAAGCAAAACATATGATACGTGATTGTAAATTGATTGCTGAAAAAAATAAAATAAAATTTAAATTTAACTCTTATTTTCCAATAAGAAGCTTAAATTTAATGAGAGGTGTTTTAATTGCTGAAGAAGACAATTATAAAAGCTATTATATTGATACTATATTTAATGCTATTTGGCAGGATGGTTTGAATATGAATGATGAAAATATTATTCAAAAAATTCTTAAAAATTTAAACGTTAATCCAAAAACTTTTTTGCTTAGAGTAGCTTCGGCTTCAATAAAAGAATCTTTAAAAAAAAGAACCAACGAAGCTTATGAAAAAGGAATTTTTGGCGCTCCTAGCTTTGTTTCAAATAATAAGATTTTTTGGGGTCAGGATAGAATAGAGTTTGCTTTAAATGAAGCTAGCAAATAATTTAATTTTTTTCTTTTTGAACAATAGGTAACCCTGCATTTTTAAGTGAGTCAAAACCACCGCTTGCATTAGCTACATTATTAAATCCCATTTCTTTTAAAGATTTAGTTGCAAGGGCTGACCTAAACCCTAAAGCACAAAATAAGACTATATTTTTTATCTCTCCAATTTTTTTTTCCTGATAATAAGGGCTTTGAGGATCCATCCAAAATTCTAACATTCCTCTCGGTATATGAATTGCATCTTTAATAGTTCCTTCTTTCCATAATTCTCTAATATCTCTTACATCTATCAAAGTTACTTCTTTCTTTTCGTAAGCATCTTTAACCTGCTCTGCAGACATAATTTTTATCGATTGATTAGCTACATCAACAAGTTCTTTAGAAGATTTAATATTCATGGTATTTAAATATATCAATGAAAGAAATTAAAAGCAAAAAACAAACGAATTTTATTAAGAAGTTTTTAATTAAAATTTGTCGCATATTTGGGTATGAATTGATAGATCAAAGTACTCTTGAATTTCCTGTATCAAACAAAAACTATCAAGATCTGATAAGTGTACCTGGAAAAAAATCTATTGCTTTAGGTCTTGGAGAAACAAAAATTACTCGAAAAATCAGCGCTTTAGATATAATAGTTAAAACTTGTACAAGTATTCAATTAGTTTCTCAAAACAAGAAAAGAATTTTTGAAGAAGACAAATCTGAATATACTTTTAGAACAATCAATTCATTAACCAAGTCTGCAAAAGATTTAAAGAATAAATTTAACGAGATAAAGATTAAATTTACTATCATTGATGTAAATTCTTCTAGTGATCATATCAGCAAAATCTTATCTAAAATATCTAATGAAGGTTTTGAGTCTCAACATATACCAGTAGAAAATATAAAAGACTCTAAAGATACTATGATGACTACCATGGCTTCTATTCGAAAGTCTTTTTATCACGCAAAAAATTGTGATGATTTAATCTATTTTGTAGAAGATGATTATATACATAAATCTGAGGCTTTAGCGGAGATGGTTTTTGCTTATGAAAAATTCTCATCAATCTTTAAAAACGAGATTTTTATACTCTCAGCTGACTATCCTTATCTTTACAAAAATTTAAATAAAACTGATATTTTGATAGGAGAAAATACCCATTGGAGAACTGTAAATGAGTCTCTTCTTACCTTTATGACAAGTAAAAAAATAATTGAAAAACACTTTGAAAAATTAATTGATATGGCAACTAATAAAAATAATCCATTTGAAAAAAATTTACATGAAATCTATGAAAAAGAATTGTGTTTTTCACCTATTCCTTCTTTAAGTATTCATTGTACAAATATTAATTCAGCTTTTGGTGTATCTCCTAACACAAATTTTAAACGAATTTGGGATGAAAATGAAAGTTAAAAACAATTTTTGTGCTGAACTAAAATAAAAAAAGCCCGATCTCTCGGGCTTTAATTTATTTCCAACTATGAGGGAGAAGGAAATTCTTTAATCTCTAATAGAATAAGCTATTACACCAACTTCTGCTTTGTCTGTTCCAAGTTTTTCTGCTTCTTTACTTATTCTTAGACCAATCGTGGCTTTCATTGCAGAAAAAGTTAAGTATGAAAGTATAAAACTAAAAGCTACAACTGAAAACATTCCAACAAATTGGGTTCCAAAAGTTGTATTTACGTTTGTAAGAGGAACAACTAAAGTTCCAAAAATTCCAGCAAACATATGAACTGGAATTGCTCCAACTACATCATCAAGTCCTAGTCTTTCAAGCATTTTTGTTCCGTAATACATTATAACGGCGCCAATTGATCCGATTACCATAGCAGTAATAGGTCCTGGAGTTAACGGTTCAGCTGTAATTGCTACCAATCCTGCTAATGCGCCATTTAACATCATCACTATGTCTGTTTTTCCTCCAATCAATCTAGTTATAGCAGCTCCTGTTACAGTTCCAGCTGCACCTGCTAAATGTGTATTTACAGCAATTTTAGATATTGCGTTTACATCATCAAAAGTTCCCATTGCTAGTTGGCTAAAACCATTAAATCCAAACCAACCAAACCAAAGTAAAAAAGTACCTAGTGTAACAAGTGGAATACTTGAGGCCGCAAATGGAACCATCACTCTTTTTCCTCCTTGGGAGGTATATCTTCCGCTTCTAGGTCCTAATACTATTATTCCTGCTAAAGCAGCTGCTCCTCCACATGCATGTACTAAAGTTGATCCTGCAAAGTCAGAGAAACCAGAAACGGATAACCATCCACCACCCCATTGCCATCCCATTGATATTGGATAAATTAATCCAGCCATTATTCCAGCAAATATAAAAAAAGGCCAAATTTTAATTCTCTCAGCTACTGCTCCCGATACTATTGATGCCGTAGCACATACGAACATAGTTTGAAAGAACCAATCTGAATATCCTGAATAGCCTGTTTCAGTGTTAGTTGTATCTTTCCAAATAGTAAAAGATCCAACGTAGCCACCTTCTGGAACTCCGTAAGCTAAATTATAACCTACCAAGAAAAAAATTAATGAACATATTGCAAATTTACCTATATTTTTTGCGGCAATAGTAGATACGCTTTTTGTTGTAACTAATCCACTTTCTAACATACAAAACCCGGCAGCCATAAAAGCAACTAATACTCCGCCTAGGTAAAATCCAAGTGAATTAAAGATGTATTGTCCCTCTTGAGACATAGTTGTTTCTGCACTGCTAGTTCCAGTAAAAACTAAAGTGAAAACAACACTTAATAAAATAAATAAATTATTTTTCATTTTCCCTCCATGTATAAATAAATTTATCAGTTTTGCTTAATTCTAATTATGTTTTAAATGCATAATAGACATGAAATAATTAAGGCCCGGGTACCATGGAGGGTCCCAGGCCTTAATCTTCTCCTAATAACGAGGGAAAAGATAATAGAAGATTTTAGTCTCTTATTCCGTAAGCTATTACACCAACTTCTGCTTTGTCGGTTCCTAGTCTTTCAGCTTCTTTGCTTATTCTTAATCCAACTGTATTTTTTATAATTTGGAAAACAATAAACGAGACTACGAATACAAATACCACTACTGAGATAGTTCCTAAGAATTGAGCTCCGAAAGAAACGTCTCCATTTGTTAATGGCACTGCTAATGTACCCCATACTCCAGCTACTAAGTGTGCTGGGATGGCACCCACTACGTCGTCAATTTTCATTTTGAACAATAATTTAGTTGAGAAGTACATTAATACTCCGGCTATTGCTCCAATAAAGATTGCGGCTAACGGACTTGGTGTTAATGGTTCTGCCGTAATACCTACTAGTCCAGCTATAGCGCCGTTAAGCATCATTACTACATCAGTTTTACCACCAATTAATCTTGATACAGCCGCAGCAGCTAAAACACCTCCACCTGCAGCTAAGTTCGTATTGATATAAATTGTTGCAACTGAAGACACATCTTCTAGTGTTCCAGCGGCCAATTGAGATCCACCATTAAACCCGAACCAACCTAACCAAAGTATAAATACTCCTAAAGTTGCTAACGGAATTGATGATGCAGCAAATGGGGTCATCGCTTTTACTCCACCACTAGAAGTAAATCTTCCAGATCTTGCTCCAAGCACAATTGCACCTGCTAAAGCGGCAGCTCCACCAGCGGCATGTACTAAGGTTGAACCAGCAAAATCAGAGAATCCAGCAGATGATAACCATCCACCACCCCATTGCCAGCCCATTTCAATTGGATAAATTATTCCAGTTAAAATTGCAGCGAATAAAAAGAATGGCCAAATTTTAATTCTTTCAGCTAAAGTTCCAGATACAATTGACATTGTAGTTGCGCAGAAAACCATTTGGAAAAACCAATCTGATCCATCTGAATAACCAGTATCTACAGATGATGCATCACTCCATGGAGTAAACGTTCCAATGTATCCACCTTCTGGAATGCCGTAAGCTAAATTGTAACCCACTAACCAAAACATTACTCCAGCTATTGAGTATAAACCTATATTTTTTGCACAGATCGCAGATACACTTTTTGATGTCACTAAACCTGACTCTAACATTGCAAAACCTGCAGCCATCCACATGACCAAGAAACCTGACATTAAAAATAATAGGGTATTAAATATGTATTGTACTTCTGCTGATACTGTGGTTTCGGCATAACCTAAACCTGCAAAGCCAAAATAAATGGCTGTTCCAGCAAAAAAGTATCCTAAGTATTTTTTCATAAAAACTCCCTTGTTAATTTAAGATTTTGTTATAGAGCTTTGGTGATATTAGGGAATTGATATCTACTAAATTTAGCTATGCAGTTTTTGCAAGTAGTTTAGCCCTTAATCATTATAATATATGATCAAGGGCTAAAAAGATCTTTATCGATTAAACATTTCTTTTAAGCTTTTAGCCGGTAAAAACTTAACTTTTTGAGATGCCGCAATTTGAATTGACTCTCCCGTTCTTGGATTCCTTCCAACTCTAGCTTTTCTTTTTGCTACTTTGTAAGTACCAAAACCAGCTATTTTAACAGTATCGTCATTTTTCAAAGCATCTAGAATTATAGTCGTTATTGAATCAAAAGTTCTTTCAGCATCAGCCTTGCTCTGACCCAATGTGGACGATATTTTAGCTACTAGTTGTTTTTTGTTCATTTATGCCCCTTATTGTTAATAATGAATTTCTACAATTTCCTAATAAAATCAATACTTTTCTAGTGTTTAAAATAAATATTAACACTATATCTTGTACATTAAAAAATGTTGATTTTATTGACTTTTTTGAAGATAAAAAATGGCTTAAAACAAGCCCAAATCTTTGAGATCATTAAATGTCGTGAAAAACATTAAAGAAATAAGTAAAAAGAGCCCGATTCGAAAAAAACCCTCTTGTGTTCTTTGAGTTAAAGGTCTTCCTAAAATTTTCTCAAAGGCATAAAACATCAAATGACCTCCATCCAGCATAGGAATTGGAAAAAGATTGATAAAACCGAGACTGATAGAAATGTAGGCCATTATGCTTAAAAAAGCTATTAGACCGTGTTGTGCAACTTGGCCTGTGATTTTTGCTATCTTAATGGGTCCACCTAATTGAGTAGAGTCTCCTTTTCCTTTAAACATTGAAACAATAAAATCTAATGAAACTTTTGTAACAAACCATGTTTCTTTTACTGCGTAATATAAAGCTGTTGCAGGTCCTAATCTTTCTCTATTAAATTCATTATTAAGAGGTGATATCTTAATTCCTATTATTTTTTTATTTACTTTATTACCAAGAGAGTCTTCACCTTCTATTGTCTCAGGTTTTACTTTTAAAAAAATTTCATCATTATTTCTCAAAAGTTTAATATCGATATTTTCTTTTGTTGATGTATTTATATAAGTAGAGACTTCTAATATACTGCTTACTTTCTTATTGTTTATCGATAAAATTATATCACCACTTTTAATTCCTGAAGAATAAGCCGGACCATCTTTTTGCACTTCTTGTATTTGAGCAGGAGTAAAATCTTTTCCAGCAAACATATAAATGAATGAAAAAATTAAAATAGCTAGTGCAAAATTTGCTAGGGGGCCTGCTGCAACTACCAAAGATCTTTGGTATAAAGGTTTTGTAACAAAAAGTTTGCTTTGATCTTCTTTGCTATATTTTTTTAATAATTCTTCTTGTTCTGCTTGACTAAACACATTTCTATCACCAAAAAACTTTACGTAACCTCCTAAAGGAATTAGACAAAATTTCCATCTTGTTCCTGATTTATCATTAAAACCAAAAAGTTCTTTTCCAAAACCTATAGAAAAATCAGTTACTCCTACCCCGTATCTCTTAGCAAAATAATAATGTCCATATTCATGAATAAATACAACGATCGTTAATAAAATAATAAAAGGGATTATAAAATTTAAAATTTCCATTCATTTACCTTGCTAAATAAAAAATTTCTGAAAGCGACCAATCTTGCATTATTCTTCAAAGAAGCAGGATAAACAAAATGCGTCTCAGTTGGTTTACCTGGTTCATTTGGTAAAACTTTTGTAATACCACTTTTATTATGTGCAATGTAATCAGGTAAAGCAGCTAAGCCAACTCCGCTTTGTACAGCTAATAATAAACCATAAACACTATTTACTTTCATTAAAGATTTTCTTTTTTTTCCATCTTTTGACCCAATTCTTAAAACCCAATCAGGATTATATACTGGGGAAGGGGCTCCTTTCCCGTAAGTAATAAACTTGTGTTTATCTAAATCTTTTAAAGATTTTGGATAACCATTTTTCTCTAGATATTCATTTGAACCATAAATATGATAGTTGAAATCAACAAATTTTTTTTGAATTAGATTTAATTGCTTAGGTCTTCTCATTCTAATTGCAACATCAGCTTGACGAGTAGCTAAATCAAGTTCTTTGTCATCAAATATTAATTCTATTTCCATACCTGGGTGCAGGTCCATAAATTCTTTTATTCTTGGTGTAAGCCAAGTGGTTCCAAAACTTACAACAGTAGTAACCGTAAGTTTTCCACTTAATTTATCTTTATGACCAATTAAGTTAGATTCAACATCCTTTAATTTGGAAATGACTTCATGTGCAGAACTAAAGAGATATTCACCATTTTCTGTGAGAACTAAGCCTCTTGCATGACGTTCAAAAAGTTGAACTTTTAAATCACTTTCTAATGATTGAATTTGCCTACTAATAGCTGATTGACTTAAATTTAATATTGTTGATGCTTTTGTAAAACTTGATGCTTCAGCGACAGTATGAAAAATTTTTAATTTATCCCAGTCCATATGAAGTTAAATTATAGATTATTTATTAGGATTTACTATAGCTCTTCCAAAAAACTCTCCTTTTAATAATTTTGGAAAAGTTTCTATAAGCTCATTAAATGATAGTTCTTTTGTAAAAGATTGAATTTTATTAAAATCTATTAATTTAGTTGCCTCATTCCATAAAAATTCCCTTCTTTTAATCGAGGCACCAGAAGAATCGATTCCCCATAGTTTTACTCCTCTGATAATGAAAGGCATCACTGTTGTGTTAATTTTAATTCCGCCTGCGTTTCCACATGCAGCGACTATTCCATTGGGTTTAACTTGAGCTAAAATTTTAGTTAATGCAGCTCCTCCAACTGTATCAACCACTCCATCCCAAGTTCCTTTTTCTAAAAGTTTGCTTTCACCTTCAAATTCTTTTCTGTCAATTATATTTTTTGCTCCCAAACTTTTTAGATAATCATTTTTATCTTTTTTTCCTGTAACTACATGCACATCATAACCCATTTTTGATAACACCATTACTGCTATACTACCTACTCCACCTGTTGAACCAGTAACTAAAACATCTTTTACTTTTTCTCCTAATAAAAGTTCTTCTCTGGCCTTTATTGCAAATGCACATTGTAAAGCTGTAAAACCAGCTGTACCTAACATCATAGCTTTTTTATTATCTAGCTCTTTTGGAGTTTTGATTAAAAAATTTGAGTCGACTTTTGCATATTGTGCAAAACCTCCAAAGTAAGCTTCTCCCACCCTAAAGCCGGTTAAAATAACATTGTCATCTTTTTTAAATTGACTATCTTCACTTTCTATAACTTTTCCAGAAAAATCAATTCCGGGCACAAAAGGAAATTTCCTTACAATTTTTCCACCATTATTTAAAATAAGTGCATCTTTATAATTTAAGTCTGAATAATCTATTTTAACTAAAACATTTCCGTCTTTTAAATCAGTTTTATTAATTTCTTTAATTTCTCTGGTAAATTTTTCGTTTTGATTGTCGATTACAATAGCTTTAAATTTGTCAGACATTTATTTAGCTATATATCTCAAATATCTATTCTGGAAACTTAGATCTTCTTTAAAAGTTCCTAAATAATAGTTTGTTACAGTAGTAGCTTTCTCTTTTTTAATACCTCGCATGGTCATACATTGGTGAGCAGCGTCAATAGTTACTGCAACACCTTTGGCGTCAAGAGCAGACATCAAGGTTTTAGCTATCTGCATTGTAAGTCTTTCTTGAGTCTGTAATCTTTTTGAAAAAACCTCTACTGTTCTTGCAAGTTTACTTAGACCAACAACTTTTGAGTTAGGAATATATGCTATATGTACTACGCCTATAATAGGTGCCATATGATGCTCACAATGACTCTCTAAGGTAATATTTTTTTCTACTACCATATCATCATAGCCTTCTACGTCGCCAAATGTTTTTAATAATTCTGCACTTGGGTCTTGATTGTAACCTTTGAAATATTCTTTAAATGCTTTAACCACTCTTTTTGGAGTCTCTAATAAGCCCTCTCTAGTTGGATCTTCCCCGATCCAGGTTAATATAGTTTTAAAAGCTTCTTCTGCCTGTTTGTCAGTAACTTCAGGTTTTTTAGAGCTAGACTTATCAATGTCTTTAACTAATTTCATATAGCGCTCATTTTTATAGGACATATTTCATTAATGCAAATTGCTATTTTGTCTTTTTTTCACTATTTTACGCACATGTTTAAAAAAAGAGAGAGTGTTTTTGAGATAGAAGAAGGAAAATTTCTTTCACCGAAATTTGATGAAAAAGGTCTGATACCAGTTACTACGACAGATCATAAATCAGGTGAAGTTTTAATGCACGGTTATATGAACGATGAAGCTTTAAAACTAACTATTGAAAAAAAAGAGGCATGTTATTGGAGTAGATCAAGAAATGCTTTATGGCATAAGGGAAAGACAAGTGGTTTTGTGCAAAAAGTTATAGATATAAGAATTGATGATGACCAAGACTCTTTATGGATGACTGTAGATATTGGAAATGGAGCAAGTTGTCATGTTGGTTACAAATCATGTTTTTATAGATCTATTCCTTTGGGGAAAATAAATAATTCTGAAGAAGTAAAACTGGAGTTTAAAGAAAAAGAAAAAAAGTTCGATCCTGAAAAAGTATATAAAGGTCAGCCTAATCCAACTAAATTATAAAATATTTAAAATAGATGAGCAAAGAAAAGCAAAAAAATGTTTTTGGTGAACCTTTGGAACCTTGCTCTAATGATCCACTTACTGGATGGTTAAGAGATGGTTGTTGTAATACAGACAAAAATGATAGAGGTGTCCATACAGTATGTGCCAAAGTTACTGATGAATTTTTAAATTGGTCAAAAAAAGTTGGAAATGATTTAATCACACCACATCCAGAATATGGATTTCCTGGACTTAAAGATGGTGACAGCTGGTGTCTTTGCGCTACTTGGTACTCAAAAGCTTTAGATGAGAATGTAGCTTGTTCAATTTATTTAAAAAAGACGAATATAAAAACTTTAGATTTAATTCCAATTGAAAAACTTAAAAAGTTTGCTTTAGATATTTCTTAATAAACTTTTGTACCACGAGTTTTTATAATTAATTCAAGCTCTTTAAA
>CACFVE010000020.1 GCA_902569735.1 uncultured Pelagibacteraceae bacterium
AATCGAAGTTGAGCCTGAAAGAGACGAGCTAGGTTTCGTAGGAATTCCAAAAAACGTTAATAAAGATTTAGTTGAAAAAGCACTAAGTAAAAATAAAATTCCAATTATTGCTCCTTTAGGCTTAGGTAAAAATAATCAAACTTTTAATATTAATGGTGATACAGCTGCAAGTGCTATAGCTAAAAAACTTCAAGCTAGAAGACTTATATTAATGACTAATGTAGAAGGAGTTTATGATGATAAAAAAAATCTTATTTCTGAGATTAAACCTTTGGATCTTGAGAATTTGATTAAGTGGAAGATAGTTGAAGGAGGAATGATTCCTAAAATAGAAAATTGTGTAGACGCAGTAGAAAATGGAGTTAGAGGTGTTGTAATTCTTGATGGAAGAAAACCTCACTCAATACTTCATGAAATATTTTCAGACACAGGGTCAGGGACGCTAATAAGAAAATGAATGATTTAAACAACATTAAGTATTGGTTATTTGACTTAGATAATACTTTATATGATGGAGCTACTAAAGTGTTTGACCAAGTCGATAAAAAAATGACTAAGTTTATTTCAGAAAAACTTAATGTAGACAAAGAAGAAGCAAGAAAAATTCAAAAAAATTATTTCCAAGAATACAACACTACGTTGAATGGAATGATTAAGCATCATAAAATTGATGCTGATGAATTTTTAGAGTTTGTTCATGATGTTGATCTTAATTTTTTAAACAAAGATGAGGTTTTACAAGACGAGATTAAAAAATTAGAAGGAAAAAAGATTATATTCACTAACGGTTCTAGGGCTCATGCTGAAAATGTAACTAAAAGAATTGGTATTGATAAGCTTTTTGATGGTATATTTGATATTAGAGACTCAGAATTTATTCCTAAGCCTTCAAAAGAACCTTATAAAAAATTAGTAGAAGATTACAAAATTGAGCCACAATATTGTATATTCTTTGAAGATATAGCAAGAAATTTAAAACCAGCACATGAATTAGGAATGAAAACTGTTTGGATTAAAAATAATGAGCCTTGGGCAGCAAAGTTTTCAGATGCTGAGTTTGTAAATTACAAAACTGATAAACTTGCAAATTTTTTAAAGGAAATAAATGAAAGTAAATGAATTAGAAAAAATTATTAATGAGTCTTTTGAAAATAAAGAAAATATTTCTGTAAACTCAGATAAAAAAATTATAGATGCAATTAATGAAACTATAGAACTAACTGATAAAGGAAATGTTAGAGTCGCAGAGAAAAAAAATGGTAAGTGGTTTGTTAACCAATGGGTAAAAAAAGCAATTTTGTTAAGTTTTAGAGTGAATAAAATGACTATGTCTAAAGGACCATACACAACTTGGTATGACAAAGTTCCAGGCAAGTCAGTTTTATGGCATGAAGATGATTGGAAAAAAGCTGGCTATAGACATGTTCCAAATGGAGTAGTGAGAAAAGGATCTTTTATTGCAAAAAATGTTGTTCTAATGCCTTGCTTTGTAAATCTTGGAGCATATGTCGATGAAGGTACAATGATAGATACTTGGGCATCAGTTGGCTCTTGTGCTCAGGTTGGTAAAAATTGTCATATATCTGGAGGAGCGGGCATAGGAGGAGTTCTTGAACCATTACAAGCTGGCCCAGTAATAATTGAAGACAATTGTTTTATAGGAGCAAGATCTGAAATTGCTGAAGGTGTAATTGTAGAAGAAGGATCAGTTATTTCAATGGGTGTCTACATTGGAGCATCGACAAAAATAGTAGATAGAGGAACAGGTGAATTCACTTATGGAAAAGTTCCTTCATATTCTGTCGTTGTCCCAGGATCTCTGCCAAATAAAAAAAATCCTAATGGTCCTGCTTTATATTGTGCGGTGATTGTAAAAAAAGTAGATGAAAAAACTCGAAGTAAAACTTCAATAAATGATTTATTAAGAGACTAATGGGAAAAATCAAGGAATTAGAATTAGCCAAAGAACTTATTCGTTTTCCCAGCATCACTCCAAAAGATGCTGGAGCAATAAATTTTTTGAGTAAACAATTAAGATCATTAGGATTTAAATGTAAAATTTTAGAATTTAAAGATAAAAAAAGTAAACCAATTAAAAATTTATACGCTAGACTTGGAACAAGACAACCTAACCTTTGTTACGCTGGGCATACAGACGTAGTCCCTCCAGGAAATATAAGCGATTGGACTGTAAATCCTTTTAAACCTGCGGTGAAAAAAAATCATTTGATAGGAAGAGGTGCAAATGACATGAAAAGCTCAATAGCTTGCTTTATTACTGCAGTAAAAAAGTTTTTAAATAATAAATCTAAATTCAATGGCTCTATTAGTTTTTTAATAACTGGTGATGAAGAAGGTTTGGCTATTAATGGAACAAAAAAAGTTGTTGAGTATTTAAAAAGAAAAAAAGAAAAAATAAATTTTTGTATAGTTGGAGAGCCGACAAATCCAAAAAAATTAGGTGAAATGATTAAAATTGGCAGAAGAGGAAGTCTGACAGGTAAATTTGAAATATCTGGGGTGCAAGGTCATGTCGCCTACCCTCATCTATTAAATAATCCCATAAATACTCTAGTTAATGCATGTAATAAACTAAAAAAATTAAAGTTAGATAAAGGTAACAAAAATTTTCAACCATCAAATTTGGAATTCACAAGTATTAATGTAGACAATAAAGCTCATAATGTAATTCCAGCTAGAGCTAGAGCTCAATTTAATATTAGATATAACAATTTTCATACAGCAGGCTCTTTAAGAAAGAAAATTAATCAAATTATCAAAAGTTTATGCAAAAAAAATAAATGTAAATTTAAAATAGAATATATTGCTAATGGAGATTCTTTTTTAACTAAACCAGGAAAAACTATTTATATGGCAAAAAAAATAGTTAAGAAAATTACAAAAATAAATCCTAAATTTTCAACAACAGGTGGAACTTCTGATGCAAGATTTATTAAAAATATTGCCCCTTGCCTTGAATTTGGGCTTGTAAATAAAACGATGCATCGAGTAGATGAATGCGTTTCAATTTCAGATCTAGAGCCTCACAAGATATAAAAATATTTGGGATTTATGATCCCGCTGAAAATGACTTTGATTTAAATATGTGGTCAGCAACAGAAGCTGAAGATGTTAGATCAAGTGTTAGTAGAATTAATAAAATTAAACTTTCTAATACTGCTACAAAATTATTTGAAAATACAATTTTATCTTTTGCTTATCCTCCTAAAGGAATGGATGAAAAAGAATTTGTTAATTTAAAAATCAACTGGATGATAGAAAATAGAAAGATAGATCTCATAGAAAAATTCCTAAAACAAAATAGTACTTTTCCTAATAAAAAAAAACTTATTCAATATTTAGTTGATACAAATATAGCTAAAGCAAATATCAAAGAGGGTTGTCAGCAAATTAATTTCTTGGATAAAAATATAAAAGACTCATATTTAGATAAGTTTAAAATTTATTGTTTAGTTTTTAATAAAAAGAAAAATGAAGCTCAACTTCAACTTGATATTTTAAGAGAGGAAAATCAATCAGATAATTTTTTTGATGATAAAATAAATTTTCTTTTGGGCGTAACAAGCAAAACTACAAAAAAAATTAAAGAAGACAATTTACTTAATTTTTATCTTTCAAGCGTAACTATTGAAAATTTTAATTACGAACCCAAGAAAAATACTCCAAAAATAATATGGGAATATTTAAATGCTGCTAATTTAATAAAAATAGATGATGCTCTAGATAAAGATAAATTAAAAAATTTAGAAATCGCAGCTAATCAAGACCAATTTGATAAGCAAAAAATATTTGATATTTATTCAAATATTTCTTTTGATTTAAACAGTTTAATAAAAGCCGAAGATATCTATCAAAGATTAGATAACATTGATGCAAGAGCTTTAATCTATCAAAGATATTTACTTTCAGATAATGAAGAAAATAAAATAAAATTACTATTTTTACTAAAAGATTTGTTTCAAAAAGACAATCTATCAAATATTTTTGTACAATTTTTAAGTGATCGACTTAAAGAAATTAACCTAGATAATGTGGCAGAGTCTTACCAAGAAGTTGTGCAAAAAAATATAATTACCGAAGAAGAGTTAAAGTTAGGCAAAATAAAATTTGATGATAAAATTTTGCATAGATCAAGATTATTAAAATATTTTAATAATGAAATAAATCAGAAAAAAGCCCAAAAAGATTTTATCAAAATATATAAAAAAATTAAAAAAAATAGAAAATATTTTTTTTCAGCTAAAGATTTAGCTTTAGTTGAATCGTTAGCTCAAGACGGATTTGAAATTCCTAAAGAATTCAATTATAAAGAAATTTCTAAAAAATACAATGTTCCATCAAATTTGTTGACACTTGGCAAAAGGAAAGAGTCTGCCTTTTTAACGTTGAAATTAGTAGAAATAATTGGAGAAGATGAAGCATACAATTTGGATCCCGAAACAATTTATTTTATAACACATCTTTTAAATCAGAATAATTTAAAAAAAATTAGAAATGAGATTTTGATTTCAGCTCTTCCACAAAGAAGTTAATTACAATATAAGTTATATATGTTAAGAAAAATTCTTATAGAACCAGATCCTATTCTAAGGAAAAAATGTGAAC
Source organism: uncultured Pelagibacteraceae bacterium (assembly GCA_902569735.1). Classification (GTDB taxonomy): domain Bacteria; phylum Pseudomonadota; class Alphaproteobacteria; order Pelagibacterales; family Pelagibacteraceae; genus Pelagilacustribacter. The sequence goes on from CACFVE010000020.1 coordinate 4,627, forward strand.
CTTTAGAAAAAGTGGATAAAGAAATACAAAAGCTTATGGATGACATGCTAGAGACTATGTATGCGGCTCCTGGAATTGGTTTAGCCGCAATACAAGTTGGAATTTTAAAAAGGCTTGTGGTGATTGATATTTCTAAAGCTGAAGAGAAAAAGAACCCTATATTTCTAATAAACCCCCAAATAATACATAAATCAAAAAAAACTTCAGTATATGAAGAGGGTTGTTTATCTTTACCAGGACAATTCGCTGAAATAGAAAGACCGGCAGAATGTACTTTAAAATATGTTGATTATAATGGTAGAGAAAAAGAGTTAAAAGCTGAAGGACTTTTAGCTACTTGCGTTCAACATGAAGTAGACCATTTAAATGGAACATTATTTATTGATTATCTATCGAAGCTTAAAAAAGATATGATTATAAAAAAGCTTGTTAAACAGAAAAAGGGAATTGAAAGAGTAATAGTCTAAAATTCATGTCACAAAAAATTGTTTTTATGGGAACGCCAGAGTTCTCTGTGCCTACATTAGAATCTTTGGTAAACTCTAATCATCAACTTTTAGCAGTATACTCCCAGCCAGCTAGTAAAGCTAAACGTGGTCAAAAAATAATTCCATCAAAAGTTGAAATTTTTGCAAAAAAACATTCTTTGAGATTAAGAACTCCAAATAACTTAGACAACGATGAAGAATATAATTATTTGAAAAAATTAGAGCCTGATATTGTAGTTGTAATAGCTTACGGAAAAATTTTACCAAAAAAATTTTTAAACTTATCAAAAAATGGCTTTATAAATGTTCATGCCTCACTTCTTCCGAAATGGAGAGGAGCTGCTCCTATTCAAAGATCAATTATGAATTTAGATAATCAAACCGGAATAAGCATTATGAAAATAGAAGAAAAGTTAGATGCAGGACCTATAATGCATCAAGACAAGATACAAATAAATGAAAATGTAGATGCTTTTACTCTTTCAAAAGTTTTATCAAAATTAGGAGCCAAATCTATTATAAATGCGATAGATAAAATAGAAAAAGGACAGGCAAAATTCCAAGAACAAAATCATAGCGAAGCAACGTATGCAAAAAAAATTTCAAAAGCTGAAGGCAGAATTGACTGGAATGAAAGTGCCAAAAAAGTTTTAGCCAAAATTAATGGCTTAAATCCAAATCCTGGAGCTTGGTTTCAATACAAAAATGAGAGATTTAAAGTATGGAAAGCAGAAATAAGTAATAAGAGCAATGATGCAGGAAAAACAATAGACGACCATCTAACAATAGCTTGCAAACATCAATCCATAAAAATTCTTGAAATTCAAAAAGAAGGAAAAAACAGACAACTAACAGATGAATTTTTACTAGGTAATAAGATAAAACCAGGAGAAATTCTAAAATAATGTTTACTTATCAAATTATAGTTGAGTATCTAGGAACAAATTTTGTTGGGTGGCAAATTCAAAAAAACGGTCTTTCAGTTCAAGAGGTCTTGGAAAAAGTTATATCTAAGTTTTTAAAAGATAAAATTAGAGTTATAGGATCGGGCAGAACAGACGCTGGTGTTCATGCGAGCGAACAATCTGCTCATTTTAAAACAAAATTTAAGATAATTGACAAAAATATTTTTATAAATTCTATTAATTTTTTTTTAAGTAAATACTCTGTGTCTATTCTAGACATAAAAAAAAGACCAAGTAAATTTCATGCAAGACATAGTGCTAATGAAAGAATATATAAATATTTTATTATTAATAGACGTTCTTCTTTAGTTTTAGAAAAAAATAAAGCTTGGCACATTAAAAAAAAACTTGACATAAAATTAATGAGACAAGGTGCTAATATTTTAAAAGGTACACACAATTTTTCAACTTTTAGAGCTTCGTCATGTCAAGCTAAGTCTCCTGTAAAAACCATGAAAAATGCTACGATAAAAAAAAATAATCACAGGATAATTTTGACTTTTCAGTCGAAGTCTTTTTTACAACAACAAGTGAGATCTATGGTGGGCTCTTTAAAATATTTAGGAGAGGGCAAATGGAATTTAAATGATTTTAAAAAGGCATTTTTATCAAAGAAGAGAAAAATGTGCGCCCCCCCAGCTCCTGCTCATGGTTTATATTTATCTAAAATAAAATATTAATTATTTCAATCCATATCTTTTAATTGAACTAATAGATATGTTGAATAAAGAATTTAAATTTTCAAAAAAACTTAACTTATTATACTTATAATTAATTTTCCAAATCCAATAAAAATTTTTTAACTTGTTACTTTGTAAAGAGTTTCTACGTATTCTATATTTTGTTAAAGAATTCTTTAAACAATAAGCAAATTTAATCTTTTTTAAGATTTTACATTTAAAATAGTAATCTTCACAAATTTTTGTATTTGTGAACTTTATATTTTTAGCTATTTTTCTTTTAATCATCATTGTGCTTGTGGCTATAGATGTATTTTTTATAAATTTATCATAATTTAACTTATTTGGTGGAGTAATTTTTTTAAATTGAAGTCCAAAAGTTTTATAATATGTATAGGTAAAATTATAATTATTTTTTTTCATATATTGAACTTGTAATTTTAATTTATTTTTTTCCCAGATATCATCAGAGTCTATAAATGCTAAAAATTCAGATTTTGATTTACGTATTGCAAAATTTCTACAATAAGCAGCGCCTTTATTTTTTTTTAACCAATATACTTTAACTTTTTGCAATTTTTCGTATTTTTTAATTTTTGTTCTTGTTTTGATATCAGAAAAATCATCAACTATAATTAATCTCCAATTAACAAAACTCTGATTCAAAACACTTAGAATAGTTTTATCAATGTACTCGTAACTATTATAGTTTGGTAATATTATATCGACTTCTGTTTTCTTATTCTCCATCTAGAACCCTCTCTTACTATATACCCAACACAATTTTTTGCTCCACATCTGCAAGGAAAATCTTTGTAATATTCATCATATCCAAATCCATAATCATAGGATAATTCCTCTCCCTTTTTAATATCTCTAATGGCATAGACCCAAATTTTTAAACCTACTCCTGAGACCTCACAGTTTGGATTGCAAGAATGATTAATTAATCTAGCTGTGTTATATCTAAAATCTCCATCCAGATCGTATTTTTTATTTAAGTTAAAAAGATATATTGCTTTGTCGTTATCATACTTTGAATCTTCTTCTACTTTTTTTTTAGTAACAATCTTGCCTTTGTATTCAATGATTTTTGTGCCACTTTTAATATTTTTGCTGGCATATAGGCCTCTATTATCAATATTTGATTTTTTTATTATGTATAATTTCACTTAAAATACTCTACTAAAATATTTTTATAAATATCTGTAAGCTTTCTAAGATCTGAAATTGAAACGCATTCATCTACTCGATGCATCGTTTTATTTACAAGCCCAAATTCAAGGCAAGGGGCAATATTTTTAATAAATCTTGCATCAGAAGTTCCACCTGTTGTTGAAAATTTAGGATTTATTTTTGTAATTTTCTTAACTATTTTTTTTGCCATATAAATAGTTTTTCCTGGTTTAGTTAAAAAAGAATCTCCATTAGCAATATATTCTATTTTAAATTTACATTTATTTTTTTTGCATAAACTTTTGATAATTTGATTAATTTTCTTTCTTAAAGAGCCTGCTGTATGAAAATTGTTATATCTAATATTAAATTGAGCTCTAGCTCTAGCTGGAATTACATTATGAGCTTTATTGTCTACATTAATACTTGTGAATTCCAAATTTGATGGTTGAAAATTTTTGTTACCTTTATCTAACTTTAATTTTTTTAGTTTATTACATGCATTAACTAGAGTATTTATGGGATTATTTAATAGATGAGGGTAGGCGACATGACCTTGCACCCCAGATATTTCAAATTTACCTGTCAGACTTCCTCTTCTGCCAATTTTAATCATTTCACCTAATTTTTTTGGATTTGTCGGCTCTCCAACTATACAAAAATTTATTTTTTCTTTTTTTCTTTTTAAATACTCAACAACTTTTTTTGTTCCATTAATAGCCAAACCTTCTTCATCACCAGTTATTAAAAAACTAATAGAGCCATTGAATTTAGATTTATTATTTAAAAACTTTTTTACTGCAGTAATAAAGCAAGCTATTGAGCTTTTCATGTCATTTGCACCTCTTCCTATCAAATGATTTTTTTTCACCGCAGGTTTAAAAGGATTTACAGTCCAATCGCTTATATTTCCTGGAGGGACTACGTCTGTATGCCCAGCGTAACAAAGGTTAGGTTGTCTTGTTCCAAGTCTAGCGTATAAATTTTTAATTGGTTTACTTTTTTTATCTTTAAATTCTAAAATTTTACATTTAAATCCTAATGATCTTAATTGTTTACTCAAAAAATTTATTGCTCCAGCATCTTTTGGAGTGATGCTGGGAAAACGAATAAGTTCTTTGGCTAATTCTAATTCCTTGATTTTTCCCATTAGTCTCTTAATAAATCATTTATTGAAGTTTTACTTCGAGTTTTTTCATCTACTTTTTTTACAATCACCGCACAATATAAAGCAGGACCATTAGGATTTTTTTTATTTGGCAGAGATCCTGGGACAACGACAGAATATGAAGGAACTTTTCCATAAGTGAATTCACCTGTTCCTCTATCTACTATTTTTGTCGATGCTCCAATGTAGACACCCATTGAAATAACTGATCCTTCTTCTACAATTACACCTTCAGCAATTTCAGATCTTGCTCCTATAAAACAATTGTCTTCAATTATTACTGGGCCAGCTTGTAATGGTTCAAGAACTCCTCCTATGCCCGCTCCTCCAGATATATGACAATTTTTACCAACCTGAGCACAAGAGCCAACTGATGCCCAAGTATCTATCATTGTACCTTCATCGACATATGCTCCAAGATTTACAAAGCAAGGCATTAGAACAACATTTTTTGCAATAAAAGATCCTTTTCTCACTACTCCATTTGGAACATGTCTATAGCCAGCTTTTTTCCAATCATCTTCATGCCATAAAACTGACTTGCCTGGAACTTTGTCATACCAAGTTGTGTATGGTCCTTTAGACATAGTCATTTTATTCACTCTAAAACTTAACAAAATTGCTTTTTTTACCCATTGGTTAACAAACCACTTACCATTTTTTTTCTCTGCGACTCTAACATTTCCTTTATCAGTTAGTTCTATAGTTTCATTAATTGCATCTATAATTTTTTTATCTGAGTTTACAGAAATATTTTCTTTATTTTCAAAAGACTCATTAATAATTTTTTCTAATTCATTTACTTTCATTTATTTCCTTTAAAAAATTTGCAAGTTTATCAGTTTTGTAATTTACAAACTCAGCATCTGAAAACTTTGCTGCCCAAGGCTCATTATTTTTAATCCAAACAGTTTTCATTCCTAATTCATGTGCTGGTTTTAAATTTCTTGCTATATCTTCAAAGAATATACAATATTGTGGCTCAATTTTGTAATCTTCTACTAATTTTTTATAAGGTTCTTTTGAAGGCTTAGGAATAAATTCTGAGTCTCTAATATCAAATATACCATCAAAAAGCTTATCAATACCAATTCTTTTAGTTACATTTTCAGCATGAGCCCTAGAACCGTTAGTGAATATAATCTTTTTTCCTTCTAATTTTTTAATCTCGTCTTGTAAAACCTCATCTTTGTTTAAAAAATTAAGATCAACATCATGAACAAACTCTAAAAATTCATCAGCATCAATTTTATGATGCTTAATCATTCCATTCAACGTAGTGTTGTATTCTTGGAAATAATTTTTTTGAATTTTTCTTGCTTCTTCTTTGTCTACATTAAGTTTTTCTGAAATAAACTTAGTCATTTTTTTATCGACTTGGTCAAACACTTTAGTAGCTCCATCATATAAAGTATTATCTAAGTCAAATAACCAATACTTAATGTTGTTTAAATCATTCATTTTCTTATTAGCGTCCCTGACCCTGTGTCTGAAAATATTTCATGAAGTATTGAGTGAGGTTTTCTTCCATCAAGAATTACAACACCTCTAACTCCATTTTCTACTGCGTCTACACAATTTTCTATTTTAGGAATCATTCCTCCTTCAACTATCTTCCACTTAATCAAATTCTCAAGATCCAAAGGTTTAATCTCAGAAATAAGATTTTTTTTATCATCATAAACTCCTTCTACATTAGTCATTAATATAAGTCTTCTAGCTTGAAGTTTTTTAGCTATAGCACTTGCAGCTGTATCACCATTAATATTAAAAGTTTGATTATTTTTACCTAAGCCTAAAGGAGCAATAATTGGAATTTTATTTTTACTTAGTGCTTTTTCAACTAAATCTTTATTAACGTTTTTTGGAATTCCTACGAAACCTAGCTCGTCTCTTTCAGGCTCAACTTCGATT
>CACFVE010000021.1 GCA_902569735.1 uncultured Pelagibacteraceae bacterium
CAATAGTATAATCTTCATCCATGAGAGTAGCTTGTAAGTAAAAATTATTAAGAAAACCAATAAAAATTGTGTAAGCAAAAAAGAGTAGAATAATTTTATCTAATTTGTCTAACTTTAGTGAAAATATGTCTTTTCCATAAAAAACTATTGCAAAAATTATAAATAGTAAAATATTTATATTTAATATCAGATTGCCTGCAATAAAGCTTATTGGTATAAAAGAAAACAAAAGATTTGTTAAAAATGTTTTGTGGTTTATTTTAGCTAAAGATATTGGCATTATTTACAATATTAAATATAATTAACATTAGTTCAATAAAAATATGATTTTGATTAATGATTAAACAATTTTATTAAAATCAATCAGCGCCTGTAGCTCAACTGGATAGAGCGCTTGGCTACGGACCAGGAGGTTCTGGGTTCAAATCCTAGCAGGCGCACCATAGCTACAATATTGCAATTGTTTAAATTTAGATATATTTAACTATAAATGAAATTTTTATTAAATTTATCACTTAAAAAAAGCGTTATTATATTTTTTATTATAGTCATTTTAATACTAATGCTTTTTACTTTTATTTTATAAGTAAGCTAAAATTAAAAGAAAAACACCTAAAAACACTCTATAAATTACAAATATATTTAGACTAAAATTTTTAATATATCTTAAAAAATATTTTATTGTAATAAAAGAAAATAGAAAAGAGAAAATTATAGAAATCAGTATTAAAAATGAAAAATTGAAACTTTCAGATTTTACTAAATTATTTAATCCAAAGATAGAGACAGCAGCCAAAGTCGGAATAGATAATAGAAAAGATATCTTAGCCGAGTCATATCTATTGAACTTTAATGTTCTTGCACCTGTAATAGCGATACCTGATCTACTTACGCCTGGAATTAAAGATAAAATTTGCAGAAAACCAATTAAAAGTGAAGATTTTAATGTGAAATTTAAATTGAGTTTATTCTGAATACTAGATCTATCACTCAAATAGAGTAGTATTCCAAAAATTAATGTCGTCCAGCCAATTACTTTGATATTTCTAATTTCATCAATTAAGTTAAATTTTATCAATATAAATCCTGCAACCATTACAGGAAAAGAACCAATTAAAATTTTTAAAAATAAATTTTTATTTTGAACAAAGTTAAAAATATCTTTTCTAAAAAATACTATCACGGCTAAAAAGGAACCAATATGTAAACTCACATCAATTTCTAAATTTTTATTATTAAACTCTAAATATTGAGAAAAAATTATTAAGTGAGAAGAGGAACTTATTGGTAAAAATTCTGTAATTCCTTGTATTAATGATAGAACAATTACATCAATCATAGTTGTTACATTCTAAAATTTATGCTTGTTCATTTAATGACACGGGAATGCATAGCAGGTATGTTCAAATTAATCAGTTGTTTAAAGGGTTTTTTCTATAATAGGTAAATATTATTTACTTAAATAGGGTATCAAATCTTTGGATTTTGGACTATTTATAAAAAATTATGAATAACAAGATGTTAAAATTTGTAGATTTAAAACAAGAGGCGCCTTTTAAGAGAGATACTAAAAAGAGAAGCCAAGATTTCAAAGAAATATATGATGAATTTATTAATGCTAAAGCAAAAGAACAATCGAGTAGATGTTCACAGTGCGGAGTTCCATTTTGCCAAATTCATTGTCCTCTAAGCAATAATATTCCTGACTGGCTTAAATTAACAGCAGAGGGCAGGTTACAAGAAGCTTATGAAGTTGCTCAAAGCACAAATAATATGCCTGAAGTCTGTGGAAGAATTTGTCCCCAAGATAGATTATGTGAAGGTAATTGCGTTATAGAACAATCAGGTCATGGAACAGTTACGATTGGGTCGGTTGAAAAATATATTACAGATACAGCTTGGGAAAAAGGGTGGGTTAAACCATTAAGAGTTAAAAAAGAATCAAAACAATCTGTTGGAATTATTGGTGCAGGACCTGCTGGATTAGCATGCGCAGAAGAATTAAGAAAATCAGGTTATCAAGTTACTATTTACGATAGATACGATAGACCAGGCGGATTGTTAATTTATGGAATCCCAAATTTTAAACTAGAAAAATTTGTTGTAGAAAGAAGAACTAACCTTTTAAAAGAAAGCGGAATAAAGTTTGTACAGAATTTTGAAGTTGGTAAAGATAAAACTTTAGATCAATTGAGAGAAAAACATGACTCAATATTAATAGCCACAGGAGTTTACAAAGCTAAAGAAATAGATGTTCCTGGACAAGATTTAAAAAATATTTTTCCTGCTATGGAATTTTTAACTGCTTCTAACAAAAAAGGATTAGGAGATAAAGTTGAGATTTTTGACAACGGAACTTTAAATGCACAAGAAAAGAATGTTGTTGTAATTGGAGGAGGGGATACTGCAATGGATTGTGTACGAACTGCAGTAAGACAAAAAGCAAAATCTGTAAAATGTTTATATAGAAGAGATGAAGAAAATATGCCGGGTTCAGCTAGAGAAGTTAAAAATGCTATAGAAGAAGGAGTCGAATTTATTTGGCTAAGTAGCCCAAAAAAATTTTTAGGACAAAATATTGTACAGCAAGTAGAGGTAAATAAGATGAAATTAGGTGAACCAGATTCTTCAGGAAGAAAAAAACCAATTGTAGAGCCAGGTTCTGAGTTTAAACTACCTGCAGATCTAGTAATAAGATCTCTAGGTTTTGATCCAGAAAATTTACCAAAACTTTTTAACGCAAATGATTTAGCTATCTCTAAATGGGGTACAATTAAAATAGATCTACAAACTATGCAAACAAACATCGAAGGAGTTTTTGCTGCAGGAGATATTGTAAGAGGTGCATCATTAGTAGTTTGGGCGATAAAGGATGGAAGAGATGCAGCTATCCAAATAGAAAAATATTTAAAAACCAAATTAGAAAAATCAATTAGAGCAGCATAATTAAAATGAATAGATTTTTAAAAAATAAAAAACATTTAGCAAAAAACTTTTCTTACGATGAAAAAATGGAACATGATGCTTGTGGAGTTGGGATGATAGCTACAACTAACGGGAAAAAATCAAGAAAAATTGTAGAATATGGCATCGAGGCTTTAAAAGCTATTTGGCATAGAGGCGCTGTTGATGCGGATGGAAAATCTGGGGATGGAGCAGGAATTCAAATAGAAATCTCTACAGATTTTTTTAAAGACAAAATAATTTCTACCGGACAAACACTCGATGAAAACAAAAGGATTTGTGTTGGAATGGTTTTTTTACCTAGAACAGATTATGCTGAGCAAGAAAAATGTAGAGAAATCATAGAGTCGGTTCTTCTTGAGGAAAATTATCATATTTATGGGTGGAGACAAGTGCCATTTAATTCACATGTTTTAGGAAAAACAGCTGAGCAAAGTCGTCCTGAAATTGCTCAAGTTATGTTTAAAAAAAATAAAAATTTACAAACTAATGATCTAGAAAGAGATTTATTTGAAACTAGAAAAAAAATAGAAAAACTTGCTAGAGAAAATCAACTAAAAAACTTTTATATATGTTCATTTAGTTCTAGATCAATAGTTTATAAAGGAATGTTTTTAGCTGAAATGTTAGCTGAATTTTATCCAGACCTGAATGATAAAAAGTTAACTTCTAGATTTGCAATATTTCATCAAAGATATTCTACTAATACCTTCCCAAGCTGGGATCTTGCGCAGCCCTTCAGAACTTTAGCACATAATGGAGAAATAAATACTTTAAAAGGAAACATAAACTGGATGAGAATTCATGAACAAGACATGTCCAGTTCATTATTTAAAAATGTAAAAAATTTGCTACCAGTTATTAGAAGCTCTTCAGACTCTGGCGCGCTCGACAACGTATTTGAGTTGTTAACCCATTCAGGCAAGTTGGCGCCATTAATAAAACTTATGATGATACCTGATGCATGGTCAAAGAGAAGTAAAACAGTCAAAAAACACCATCAAGATTTTTTTAATTTTCTTAATAGCACTATAGAACCTTGGGATGGACCAGCAGCAATTTGTGCAACTGATGCTAAATGGGTGCTAGCTTCAACAGACAGAAATGGTCTTAGACCACTTAGATATGCGATAACATCAAATGATTTATTTTTTGCTGGTTCAGAAACTGGAATGATAAAGTTTCCTGAGGAGGATATTATTGAGAAAGGAAAATTAGGACCAGGTGAAATCATTGCAATAGATCTTAAAAAAGGGAAACTTTTTAAAGACAAAGAAATCAAAGATTTATTAGCAAAAGATTATAAAAAATATAATAAACAAATAATTGATCTTGATAAAAAAATATCAACACAAAATGAAAAAGCAAATTTTACAGGCGAAGAACTAAAAAAAAGACAATATTTATCTGGGATAAGTATTGAAGATTTAGAGTTAATTTTACACCCGATGGCCGAGGAGGGCAAAGAAGCATCTGGATCAATGGGCGATGATACTCCAGTAGCAGTTCTTTCAAGTCACTTCAGGCCAGTATCACACTATTTTAGACAAAACTTCAGCCAGGTTACCAATCCTCCAATTGACTCACTAAGAGAAAATAAAGTCATGAGTTTAAAGACTAGATTTGGTAATCTAGGAAATATACTAGACTTTGATAATTTAACAAAGGATGATATTTTTGTATTAGACAGCCCAATTCTTACTAATTCTCAATTAAAAATATTTAAAAAAATTTTTTCGAAAAAAATCAAAGAGATAGATTGTACTTTTGAAATTAACTCTTCGCTAAAAGATCGCATAGAGTCAATTAAATCCGAATGTGAAATAGCAGTAAGAGAAGGTAGCTCTACTTTAATACTTTCGGATAAAAATATTACAGAAGAAAAAGCAAGCATACCAAGTGCATTAACGGTTGGAGCAGTTCATTCTCATTTAATTAAAAATGGTCTCAGAGGATACTGTTCTTTAAACGTAGAATGTTCAGATGCATTGGACACACATTCATTTGCTGTTTTAATTGGAGTAGGAGCTACAACTATTAATCCTTATTTAGCAATCGATAGTATTCAACAAAGATTTGAAAAAAAATTATTTGGAAAATCTGATTTTGAAAGTTGTGTTAAAAAATTTAAGAAATCAATTGATGCGGGGCTTTTAAAAATTATGTCTAAAATGGGAATTTCCGTAATTAGTTCTTATAGAGGGGGATGTAACTTCGAAGCCGTAGGATTAAGCAGAGGCATTGTCTCTGATTATTTTCCAGGGATGTCTTCAAGGATTTCAGGTATTGGAATAAATGGAATCGAAAAAAAGATTAAAGAATTATATTCAAAATTATTAGAAAAAAAAGTTTATACCTTGCCGATAGGAGGCTTATACCGTTATAGGAAAAGTGGAGAAGATCATCAACACCAAGGGAATCTAATTCACTTATTGCAAAGCGCTGTTGGAAATGGCTCCTATGAACTTTATAAAAAATATTCTCAAGGCATACAAGATTTACCTACGATAAACTTAAGAGATTTGCTCAAATTTAAAAGTAATAAAAAACCAATCGATGTTAAAGAAGTAGAACCAGTAAATGAAATATTAAAACGATTTGGTAGCGGAAGTATGTCCCATGGTGCTTTATCTGCTGAAGCTCACGAAGTATTAGCTATTGGTATGAATAGAATTAAAGGAGCCTCTTGCAGCGGCGAAGGAGGTGAGGATGCAAAAAGGTTTAAAGTGCAGCCTAACGGAGACTCAGCTAATTCGAGAGTTAAACAAATAGCTTCTGCTAGATTTGGAGTAACAGTAGACTATTTAAATAATGCAAATGAAATTGAAATTAAGATGGCCCAAGGAGCTAAACCAGGAGAAGGTGGTCAATTACCTGGATTTAAAGTTACAAATGAAATAGCTAGATTAAGACATTCAACGCCTGGAGTTACTTTAATCTCTCCACCACCACACCATGATATTTATTCAATAGAGGACTTAGCTCAATTAATTTATGATTTAAAACAAATCAATCCTAAAGCAAGAGTGAGTGTAAAGCTTGTCGCTTCAACAGGAATTGGAACTATTGCTGCAGGAGTAGCAAAGGCTAAAGCAGACATAATCTTAATCTCTGGCCACTCCGGAGGAACAGGCGCTAGCCCACAAACAAGTATAAAATATGCAGGTATACCATGGGAAATGGGTTTAACAGAAGCAAATCAAATTTTGACATTAAATAATTTAAGACACAAAGTTACATTAAAAACTGACGGAGGATTAAAAACTGGAAGAGATGTTGTGATAGCCGCAATGATGGGAGCAGAAGAATATGGTATGGGAACATCTTCTTTGGTAGCAATGGGATGTATTATGGTGCGTCAATGTCATTCAAATACATGTCCGGTTGGAGTTTGTAGTCAAGATAAATCTTTGAGAGAAAAGTTTACTGGTACACCAGAAAAAGTTGTAAATCTTTTTACTTTCGTAGCTAAAGAAGTTAGAGAAATTTTAGCTTCTCTTGGCTATAAATCTATTAATGAAATTATTGGAAGGACTGATCTACTTTCCCAAATAAATAAAGGCGCTCCAAATTTAGATGATTTAGACTTAAATCCATTATTAGTTCAAGCTGATCCAGGTAGCAATCCTAGGTATTGTAAAGAAAAAATTATAAATAAAGTTCCAGAAACTTTAGACGAAAAAATTTGGTCCGAAATTAAGAATAAAATAGATATTACGAAAAAAAAATGAATTTAAGTATGAGATTGAGAATACTTTTAGGTCTGTAGGGACAAGATTATCCCATTATGTTTACAAAAAGTTTCGAAATGAAAATTTAAAACCTGACACAATTAATATAAAACTTAATGGTTCAGCAGGACAATCTCTCGGAGCTTTTCTAACAACAGGTATAAAAATTTTGGTTGAAGGAGACACAAATGATTATGTTGGAAAAGGACTGTCGGGAGGATTTATAATCGTGCGCCCAAGCTCTAAAAGTAATTTAAAATCTAACGACAACACTATAATTGGTAACACAGTTCTCTACGGAGCGACTTCTGGAAAATTATTTGCCTCTGGTCAAGCTGGAGAAAGGTTTGCTGTAAGAAATTCTGGGAGTTTAGCTATTGTAGAGGGTTGTGGTGCTCATGGATGTGAATATATGACTGGTGGAACAGCTATTATTTTAGGTCAGGTTGGAGATAATTTTGGTGCGGGCATGACAGGAGGAATGGCATTTGTTTATGATAAAGAAAATAAATTTGAAAATTATGCTAATCCAAATTCTATTATTTGGCAACCAGTAGAAACTGAATATTGGAAAGAATATTTAAAAAATAATTTAAATGAATTTTTAAAAGAAACAAATTCTAAAATAGCAGAAAAAATTATATCTAATTTCAAAGTAGAATTGAAAAATTTTGTTCAGGTTTGTCCAGTGGAAATGTTGGATAAATTAGATGAGCCAATTTCATCAAAAGAATTAAAATTTAAGTCAGCTTAATGAAAAAAAAAATAAAATTCTTTTTCTTTGGTTTTGGCCAAACTGCAAAATATTTTGTTGAAGAGTTAAAGAGATCAAAAAAACAATTTACTTTTTGTGCCACAAATACAAAAAAATCTTGTTTTTTAAGTTTTAATAAAAAAAAATTTAAATCATTCAAGTTCAAAAATAATAATTATGACAAAAAGTTATTAAAATACCTAAAAAATGCAGACTACATTCTTATCTCAATACCTCCTCAAGCAAAAAAAGATTTAGTTTTAAAAAAATTTGGTAAAATTTTAAAAAAATCTAATTTTAAAAAATTGATTTATTTATCAGCCACTAGTGTTTATGGAAATCATGACGGAAAATGGGTCAATGAAAATTCAAAATTAAAAGGTAATACATTTTTTGGTTTAGCAAGAAAAATTGCTGAAAAAGAGTGGACAAATTTTAGAAAAAAATCGGGACTTGATATTAACATTTTAAGAGTTTCTGGAATTTATTCTCGAGAAAATAATGTTCTTAAAAAAATTTTAAAAACAAATATTTATGTAAAAGAAAAAAAATATTTTTCTAGAATTAGAGTAGAAGATTTAGCATTAATTATAAAAAAAATGTTCTATTCTTCTAAGAAATCTATGACACTTAATGCTTCTGACGATAAACCATCAACTAACATAGAAGTAGCTAATTATGCCGCAAGATTATTAAAGCTGAAATATCTTACAGCAAAACCTATTTATAAATTTCAAAATAAAATGATCAAAGAATTCTATAAAGACTCAAAAAAAGTAAGTAATAAGAAAATGAAAAAACAACTTAATATAAGATTAAAGTATCCAAACTATAAACAAGGTTTAAGAAATATTTTTAATAATTTTAGTTAGTTGATTTTTTATCAAATTGAGTGATTTTGTATCAGATAGACTGTGATCACCTTTTTTAATAATAAATAATTTTTTTTTCGCTTTTTTAAAAATATTTAAAACTTTCTTTGAAAATACAACTGGAACAACTTCGTCTTTTTTCCCGTGGAACATTGCAACCTGTATTTTTAGTAAAATTTTTTTTGATAAAACTTTATTTTTTCTTCCATCTTTTATTAATTGAAGTGTTATAGGATATTTATACTGTCCACTTTCAATAGTGGTAATACCTTTTTTTAAAATTTCTTGTTTAATATTTTTTGGAAATTTATTCCACATTAATCTTGTTAAAAATTCTGGCGCAGATCCAATTCCAATAAATCCTTTAATTTGTTTTTTAAAATATTTAAATTGATTAATAGCTAACCAAGACCCCATGCTAGAACCTATCAAAATAAAATTATTTTTTTTTACTATTTTATTAATCAAAAATTTTACATTGTTTGTCCAAATACTAATATTTCCTTTTGTAAATTTGCCTGAAGATTTACCGTGTCCAAAATATTCTAAAGCTAAAAAACCTATTTTTTTTTTTATAGCGTAGCGTCTAAACATTTGAGGTTTTTTTCCTTCAATATCTGACATGAAACCTGGAAGAAAAACGAGGTAAAGTTTTTTTTTGTAATAATTGTCGATATATCTAAGTTTTTTAGTATTTGAGATTTTTTGATACTTAAATTTTTTCATATAAAGTTATAAGTTTAATTTGTTAATATATAACAATATATATGGCTTCAAAAATAAAAGTTCTTCAGGTTATTCCTAAATTAGGATACGGAGGGGCAGAGACAGGTTGTTACGATATTGCTCATTATTTGGCTGAGAAAGATTGTGGTTCTTTTTTAGCTACTTCTGGTGGAGAACTATTAAAATTTGTAAAAAAAGATAAAGTAAAAGTATTTCGTTTACCTGTTCATTCAAAGAATCCTATTCTAATTTTTTTTAATACGATAATTTTATCAATATTAATATTGATTAAAAATATAAAGATTGTTCATGCGAGAAGTCGAGCTCCAGCTTGGGCATGTTACTTAGCATGTTTAATAACAAGAAGAAATTTTGTTACTACCTTTCATGGCACCTATAATTTTCAAGGTAAGGTTAAAAAATTTTATAATAGTATTATGTTAAGATCAAAATTAACCATAGCAGGATCAAATTTTATTTTTAATCATATTAATGAAAACTATAGCGAGTATTTAAATCGAAAAAAAAAATTAAGAGTAATATTTAGAGGAATAAATATTGATTATTTTAATCAAAAAAATATTTCTATTTTAAAGCAAGAAAAAATTAAAAAAGAATGGAAGCTTTCTCAAAATAAATTTACTATTCTTATGCCTGGAAGGCTGACATATTGGAAAGGTCAGGAAAAATTAATTGAAGCATTAAATATTTTAATTGAAGACTATAACAATTCAAATTTTCAGGTAGTAGTGCTTGGCTCTGCTCAAGGTAGAAAAGTATACAAAAAGAAACTAATTGATTTGGTTCAAAGATATAGATTAAGCCAAAAGATTCAATTTATTGATCACTGTAAAGAAATGCCTTTAGCTTATTCATTAGCTGATGTTGTTGTATCAGCTTCAATTGAACCAGAAGCATTTGGGCGAGTTTCAGTGGAGGCCCAAGCTATGGGAAAACCGATAATAGCTAGCGACCTTG
>CACFVE010000022.1 GCA_902569735.1 uncultured Pelagibacteraceae bacterium
TTACTGTGAATTCTTTTGTAAATTTTATTAATCATGTTTTTTATTTTTATAACTAGTGTATAAATGAAATTTTTCTAATATGAATAGCATAGATAAATTAATTGAAAATCTAAATAAAGAGCAAAAAGAAGCAGTATTAAATACTGAAGGTCCAAATTTAATTGTAGCAGGTGCTGGTTCTGGAAAAACAAGAGTGCTCACAACAAGATTAATTCATATTATTAATCAAAAAAAAGCATGGGCAAACCAAATATTATGTGTAACTTTTACTAATAAGGCTGCTAAAGAAATGCAAAGCAGAGTTATGACTCACATCAAGGGTAATTTAAATGCAGTTCCTTGGTTAGGAACATTTCACTCAATTAGTGTTAAATTTCTTAGAAGACATGCAGAAGCGTTAGGTTATAAAAGTAATTTTAGTATTTTAGACACTGAAGATCAAAAAAAACTTATCAGAAACATAGTTAAGGGCGAGGATTTAGATGCAAAAAAATTCTCGCCTCAATTAATCATGTATCATATTGATCAATGGAAAAATAAAGGTCTTTTGCCGGAAGATGTCCATATCAAAAAGTCTGGAACGATTATCAAATCAATTTTGAAGGTGTATGATGTCTATCAAAAAAAAACAAAAGACTTAAATGCTTTTGATTTTGGTGATTTAATTTTATTTTGTGTAAAACTTTTTGAAGGACATAAGGATATAAGAGAAATCTACCAAAAAAACTTTAAGTATATTTTGGTTGATGAGTTTCAAGATACTAACTTTATTCAGAATAAGTGGTTAAATTTATTAGTTAACGAAAAACAAAATATTTGTTGCGTAGGCGATGATGATCAATCTATCTATAGCTGGAGGGGGGCAGAAATTAAAAATTTTTTAACTTTTGATCAAATATATAAAAAATGTAAAGTTTTTAAATTAGAACAAAATTATCGATCCACAAAAAATATTCTAGAAACAGCATCTAAACTTATTTCTAATAATTCTAATAGAGTAGGAAAAAAATTATGGTCATCATCAATTAAGGGAGAGCCAGTTAAATTAAATTGTTATAATACTGGAAAAGATGAAGCTCAAGGAATTAGTGATATTATAGAGCATAAACTAAAAAACAAATATTCTCTTAACGATGTATCAATTTTAGTTAGAGCTATTTATCAAACAAGAGAGTTTGAAGAGAGGTTTATGCAGGTGGGTATACCTTATAGGGTTTTAGGTGGAATTAAATTTTATGAAAGAGCTGAAATTAAAGATGCAGTTTCCTATCTAAGAATTATAAATCAAAAATATGATGACCTTGCCTTAGAAAGAGTGATTGGATCACCTAAAAGAGGAGTCGGAGACAGTACTTTAAATCAAATTTATTTATTTGCTAGCCAGAACAAACTTTGTTTAGAGGACTCTATAATAAAAATTATAGAAAAAGGGGAGTTTAAACCTAAGATCAAAACTTCTCTAAAACAATTAATTAGTATGATTCACAAGTGGAGGAAAGATTCAATGGAAATGAAACACTATGATTTGCTTAAATTAGTTTTAGATGAGTCTGGATATTCTGCAATGTTAAAAAATAAAAAGGATTTAGAAAATGAAAATAGATTAGAAAATTTAAAAGAACTATTGAGAGCTATGCAAGATTATGAAAATCTACAAAATTTTTTAGAACACGTTGCGCTAGCTACTTCGATAGACCAAGAATGGGATGGTGCTAAAATAAATCTGATGACTATGCATGCTGCCAAAGGATTAGAATTCAATGTAGTTTTTTTACCTGGATGGGAAGAAGGATTGTTTCCTCATCAGAAATCTCTTGAAGAAAAAGGAGACTTTGCTTTAGAAGAAGAAAGAAGATTAGCTTATGTTGGGATCACTAGAGCAAAACAAGAAGCTTATTTATCTTTTGCAATGAGGAGAGCATATCATGGAGATTGGATGGATGCTTTACCATCTAGATTTATAAATGAAATTCCAGAGGAGGGAATAGAAAAAAATGAAATTAACATAAATAAAACTAATGATGATTTCGAATTTAATCAAGATAACTCAATTGAATTCGAAGAAGAATATAGAAGCCCTGGATGGAGTAGATATAAAAAAAATAAAGTCCTCAAATGGAAAAAATAAATAAGCTAAAAAAATTAATTAATCTTTATAATTTAGATGGATATATTGTGCCAAAGAATGATGATTTTTTTGGAGAATATATTCCTGAAAATAAAGATAAATTGAAATTTATAAGCAACTTTTCTGGATCTTATGGTTTTGCTTTAATTTTAAAAAATAAAAATTATTTATTTGTTGACGGTAGATATACATTGCAAGCTAAAATCGAAAGTGGAAAATTCTTTAATATTGTCACATTACCCAATAAATTTCCGTATCATGTTTTAAAAAAGAAAAATTTAAAAATTGGTTTTGATCCTAAATTATATACTCAAAAAACATTAAAAAGACTTTTTAGAAAAACAAATTGTAAACTTGTCTCTATCAATCAAAATTTAATTGATAAATTATCGATGAAAAAAGAAAATACCAGTGTTAAAAAGTTTTATATTTTATCCAAAAAAGCAGTTGGTCAAAGCTATACATTAAAGATTAATAAATTAATCAATCTATTAAGTAAAAAAAAAATTGATTTTCAATTTATATCGGCAAGTGAAAATATTGCATGGCTTCTAAATATAAGAGGACAAGACTCTGAGTATACACCAGTGCCTAACGCCTATTTAACACTAGATATCAATAAAAAGATTAGTTTATTTTGCGATTTAAGAAAGATTGATCATTCTTTTAAAAAAAAATTTAAAAATATTAATTTTATAGACATAAAATATATAAGTCTTTTTCTCACAAAAATTAGAAGTAAAAAAATTTTGATAGATTCATCAACTTGTTCTATTCATTTTCAAAATATTTTAGAAAAAAATAATAAGATTGTTGAATTTTTGGATCCCATTTATTTTTTTAAAACAGTAAAGTCTAAGATAGAAATTAAAAATATTGTAAAATCTCATATTTATGATGGTGTAGCACTTACCAGATTTTTATTTTGGCTTAAGAAAAATTATAACAAGCTAAACATAAATGAAATTAGCGCCCAAGAAAGATTATTAAGACTAAGAAAGGAAAATAAAAATTTTAAGTTTTTGAGTTTCCCGACGATATCGGGTTCAGGTCCTAATGGTGCAATTATTCATTACAAGGCATCAAAAAAAAGTAATAGAAAGTTAAAAAAAGGAGATATTTATCTAGTGGACTCTGGAGGACAGTATAATTACGGTACAACTGATGTTACTCGAACTGTTTCATTAAATAATAATGATAAAAGAATTAAAGATATTTTTACCAGAGTTTTAAGAGGCCACATTGCTGTTGCCAGATTTAAACTTAAAAATAATACTTATGGTGCACAAATTGATAAAGAAGCTAGAAAACCTTTAAGAGAGGTTAATTTAGATTATGCACATGGAACAGGTCATGGAGTAGGATATTTCTTAAATGTCCATGAAGGCCCCCCTGCTATATCAAAGAATAATAAGATAAATTTTCAAGAAGGAATGATAGTTTCAAATGAACCTGGGTATTATGAAAATGGTAAATTTGGAATAAGAATTGAAAATCTTCTCAGAGTAAAAAAAGACAAGAATATCTGCTCATTTGATAATTTAACAATGGCTCCAATAGATAAATCTCTAATAAATAAAGATATTCTAAAAAAAGATGAAATTAATTGGCTTAATAATTATCATCGAAATGTTTTTAATAAACTGAAAAGTTTTATGAATAGATCAGAGCTATTAGACTTAAAACAAGCTTGTTCAAAGATCTAATAGTTTATACCAATCACTTTCCTTAATAGTTTTAATATTCAACTGTTTCGCATTTTCAATTTTTTTCTTAGTTGGTTTAGAATTTCCTATTACTAAAATGTCTAATTTTTTTGAGATTGTTCCTAGAACTTTTCCTCCATTATTTTCAACTAATGATTTTGCTTCAGATCTGCTCATCTTTTCGAAACCACCGGTGAACATAATAGTTTTATTTGAAAATTTGCCTTTTCTATTCTGAATTTTAAAATCTTTAATCTTTAATTTATCAATTAATTTTTTGACAATTTCAATATTTTTATTGTTTAAAAAAAAACTATTTATCGAATCAATTTGAATTTGTCCAATACCATCAAGTTCAATCAAATTTTCTAAAATTTTTATTCTACTCTTTTCACTAAATAGATCACAAAATTTATTAATAGATTTAAAAAAGCCTGCTAAAATTTTTGCGTTTTCTTGTCCAATATGCCTTATGCCAATAGAGAAAATAAATCTATCTAGATCTATAATCTTAGATTTATCAATAGCTTTTCTTAAATTATTAATAGATAGTTCTCCCCATCCTTCAAGTTTTTCAATTTTATTATAGTTTATTTTAAAAATATCAGATGGTTTTCTTATTAATCTTAGACTCCATAATTGATCTATTACCTTTTTTCCTAAGCCATCGATATTAAAAGCATCTTTAGATACAATGTGCTTTAATTTCTCTCTAGCTATAAAATCGCAATCATAACCTTTTAGACATCTTCTAACAGCATCTTTTTTTTTTGTAGACTTATTTATTTCTTTTTGGGTAACTGCTCCACACAAACATTTTTCAGGGAAAATATATTTCTTGCTATTTTGATTTCTTTTGGAAGAATCCACAGAAATTACTTGAGGAATTACATCTCCTGCTCTTTGAATTTGTACAGTGTCACCTATTCTAATATCTTTTCTCTTAATTTCATCTTCATTGTGCAAAGTTGCGTTCGAAACAACGACTCCTCCTACAGTAACTGGTTGTACTTTTGCAACAGGAGTTATTGCTCCTGTTCTACCGACTTGAATAATTATATCTTTAATTTTTGTAACTGCTTTTTCAGCAGAAAACTTATAAGCAATAGCCCAACGTGGAGAATTAGAGGTATTACCCAGTCTTGACTGTAATTTTAGATCATTAACTTTATAAACTAATCCATCAATATCATAATCCAATGATGATCGAATTGAGTCTATATATGAGTGTTGAGATTCTATCTCATTTAGATTTTTCACTACTTTCCCTAATGGATTAATTACAAATCCCCAATTTTTTATTTTTTCTAAAAATTCTGATTGGGTTATAAAAGTCATCGGTTCAACTGCTCCAAAACCATAAGCAAAATATTTTAGTGGTATTTTAGACGTTTCTTTTGGATCTTTTTGTCTTAAAGATCCTCCGGCAGCATTTCTAGGGTTAGCAAAATCTCCTCTTATTTTTTCAAAATCTTTTTTACCTATATATATTTCTCCTCTAATTTCAAATAAAGACGGAACATTACCCCCTTTTAATTTCTTTGGAATTTCTTCGATAGTTTTAAGATTTTCCAAAATGTCCTCCCCAACAATACCATCGCCTCTCGAAAGACCTTTTGTTAAAATTCCGTTTTCATAAATTAAAGTTGCAGAGATACCATCTATTTTCGGTTCAGAAGAAAATTCAATTTTTCCATCTCTAATATTCAAAAAATTATTAATTTTATTAACAAAATCTTTCATATCGTTTTTATTAAAAGCGTTTGATAAAGAAAGCATAGGCTTTAAATGTTTTATCTTTTTAAATTTGTTAGAGGGAAATGAGCCTACAGTTTTACTATTTAGATTGAGCTTTTTAAGAAAATGATTTTTTTCCTCTAGATTAATAATTTCTTTCTTTAAATGATCATATGCGGCATCTGATATTATGGGATTATCATTATTAAAGTAAAGTTTATTATGTTTTTTTAAAAGATTTATCTTTTTTTTATAAAAATTTATAATTTCTAATTTATTGCTCATATTTATAAAGTTATTTTATTCTATTTATAATTTTTTTAAAAAAACCATCATTGTCTTTAGATTTAACTTTTTTTTTAATTTTATAATCTTTATTCAAAACTTTATATGCCTGTTCAAACCATTCACTAGAATTATAGTTGTAACCCAAAATTTTTGCATATTTTTTTGCTTCTTCCTCAAGACCTAAATAATAATAAATTTCTACTAGCCGATGTAGAGCTTCCTCTATAAACACTGTTTTTTGATAATCATTTACTATTACTTTTAGTCTTTTGATTGCTGGTACCCATTTTTGAGTAGAGATATAATATTTAGCTACATACAATTCTTTTGCAGCAAGTTGATTTTGAATCAAATCATTTTTAAATTGCAAATCAATGGCATAATCAGAGTCAGGATATTTTTTTAAAAAGAATGCTATCTTGCTCTTTGCATCTAGCAAAGGTTGGAGATCTTTTTTTTCATCTGATATTTGTTCATAATATATTATTGCGATTAAATAATGTGCATACATAACATTTTCATCTGCAGGATATTTTTTTAAATACCTTTCTAAATTTCTTAATGCCTCTGAGTAAAAATTTATTCCATAAAATGAATAACTTGACATAATTGCAGATTTGGCTGCAAAATCTACGATTTCAAAATTTAATTCTGCTTCTGTAAACTTTTTTTCTGCATGAAAATAACTTCCCTTTTCAAATAACTCAAAACCTTCTTGATACAATTTATATGGATCAATTTTTTCTTTAGGTTCGTATTCAATATCTTTTTTAGTACATGAGTTTAAAGATAAAACTAATATGAAAATAAGAAAAATTTTTTGTAACATATTCTGATTAATATCAGATTAAAATAGAATGGTAAATTTTATCGATGTTATGCGTTGATAGCTACTGGATTTTTATAAGAATTTTCATTTTCTTTTTCGATTTTATCAAAATTCTCTACACTCCAGTTAGCTTTATTTGAAAAAAATTTAACCAATAATTTATTAGTCAAAGCGTGACCACCCCTAGATGTTTTAATATGCCCAAATATGCGATTGCCCGATAGCATTATATCACCCAGACAATCGAGTATTTTGTGGTAAACAAATTCATGTCTGTTTCTTAAACCTTCTTCATTTAGAATTTTATTCCCTTGAACAACTATAGCGTTTTCTAATGATCCACCTTTAGCTAAACCCATTCGTTTAATATTGTCTATCTCTTCATATAAACAAAAAGTTCGAGAATTATATATTGCACTTAAATCATCGTTGCTTAATTTAAATTCTTTTCTCCTAGTTCTAATTAATGGGTTGTTAAAAATAATTTCAAAATCTATAATTAAATCTTGATTAAGTGGCTCTATAGAAATAAATTTTTCCCCATCTTTAACTTCAATTTTTTTTAATACTTTGATAAATTTTCTAGGTTCGTCTTGCTCTTCTACTCCTGCAGATCTTATTGCATCAACAAAATCTACTGCTGATCCATCCATTATTGGAATTTCAGGAGCATCTATTTCTACCAAAACATTGTCAACCCCCTCGCCATAAAATGCTGCCATTAAATGTTCTACAGTTGATACTGTTACGCCTTCTTCATTTTTGATTTTTGTACACAAAATAGGCTCAACAACATTTTTAAAATTAGCTTGAATAATATTATTTTTATTAATATCAATTCTTTTAAAAATTATTCCTGTGTTGGGTTTTGAAGGGTTTATAGTTAAATTAACTTCCTTGCCATTATGCAGACCAACACCTTTTAAATTTACCTTTTCTTTTAAAGTTTGTTGCTTAGATTTGAGCATCATATTTTATACAAAATTGATAGAAATCAATTAAAACAACAAATGTTTCAAAAAATAACAATGAACTATCCAAATAAATACTTGAAAATCCTTGTAATTAAAGAGTTTTTAACTTTAGTAGTCGGT
>CACFVE010000023.1 GCA_902569735.1 uncultured Pelagibacteraceae bacterium
GTTGCATTAGGTGGAAATATTGGAGCGCCAGTTTTAAACTTTAAAATTAAAAAAAATACTTTTTTTGTTATAGAAGCTTCTTCTTTTCAACTTTCACATTCTAAATTTATACATCCAGACTATGCAATTTTATTAAATATTACTAATGATCATCTAGATTGGCATGGAACTTTTCAATCATATTTTAATTCAAAGTTAAAAATATTTCATTTACAAAAAAAAAATAATTTTGCTTTAATGAATAATAATTTTAAAAAAGTTTTTAGAAGAAAGAAGTATTTAGGCAGATTAGTTCCTATAAGTTTTAAAAATTATAAAAAAATAAAATTTGATATACAAAATGAATATTTAACCCTCAAAATAAATGATGAAAACATGAATTTTGTTTATACTTTAGCGAAGTTATTAAAAATAAAAAAATACTCTTTTATAAAATCCATGAACTCTTTTATAGGATTGCCTCATAGGTATGAAATTTTTTTAAAACAAAAAGGGATTACTTTTATCAACGATTCAAAAGCCACAAGCTTACAAGCAACTAAATTTGCTTTATCGAGTAGTAAAAATATTTACTGGATACTTGGTGGGTTACCAAAAAAAAAGGATAAGATTAATCTAAAGCATTTAAGAAATAATATTATCAAATCTTATATAATTGGAAAAAATATTAGTTTTTTTCAAAAACAATTAAAAAAGAAAGTACAATTCTCTATTTCGAAAAATTTGAAAAAAGCAATAATAATGGCTCTAAAAGATATAATATTATTGAACACAAGCAATAATACTATTTTATTAAGTCCTGGAGCTGCATCATTTGATCAATACAAAAATTTTGAAAGTAGAGGTAATGACTTTAAGAAATTGAGTAAACTATATGTTAAAAAACTTATTTAAATTTGAATTTAATAATTATTGGAGAAATGTTGATAAAAATATTTTTTTTGGTTTTTTTATCTTATTTTTTTTAGGTCTTTTTTTTTCATTTTCATCTACTTCTTCTTTAGCAGGTGAGAGATTAAATAAAGCTTACTATTTCTTTTTTTCAAAACATTTAACTTTTACTATATTAGCACTTTTTATAATGTTTATTATTTCAGCAATAGAAACTTCACTACTTAAAAGAATAGTTATTCCCCTTTTCATTTTCTTTTTTGTATTATTAATTTTAGTTCCTATTATTGGAGTAGAGGTCAAAGGTGCTAAAAGATGGTTAAATTTATATTTTTTTAGACTACAACCTATTGAACTTTTAAAACCTTTTTTTATTTTAGCAAATGCAAAAATATTAACTTCAGATAAATTAAAAAATTCTCAAATAAAATATTTATTTAGTTTTCTTTTATTGTCTTCTGTAATCATTCTTTTAATTGACCAACCAGATTTAGGCCAGTCTATTCTTCTTATAGGAAGTTGGGTTGCAACTGTGTTTGTTTCAGGAGTTAGTTTTCTATATATTTTTAGTTTTTTTTTTATTTTTGTATTTTTATTAGGAGGTGTTTTATTTTTATTGCCTGAGAAATTTGGCTATATAATTAATCGTTTAGTTACATTTTTAGATCCTAGTAAAGGTGATAATTTTCAATCTTCAAAAGCTTTAGATGCCATAAAACAGGGGGGGATTAAAGGTCAAGGAATGGGAGAAGGAATTTTAAAAGATAGTGTTCCCGAAGCCCATACAGATTATATTATTGCCATCATATCTGAAGAATATGGCTCAGTTATTTCAATCTTAATTATATGTATTTTTTTATATATTGCTTTTAGAATTATAAAAAATTGTATTTTAATAGATGATGATTTTTTGAAACTCTCCTTATGTGGTCTTGCTTCACTTCTTATTTTTCAAACTTTTATTCATATTGGTGTGAATACTAGTTTACTACCAACAACAGGAATGACTTTGCCTTTTTTAAGTTATGGAGGCTCATCTCTTATTGGAAGTGCAATTTTAGCTGGAGTAATCTTAAACTATACAAAAATTAAATTAGACATAGATGGTTAATAAATTCAAAAAAATAATTATTGCAACAGGTGGAACAGGTGGTCACATTTTTCCAGCTTATAGTTTAGCTAAACATTTTATAGATAGTAAAAAAATAAATGTTGAAATAATTTCAGACAAAAGAGGTCTGAGGTATTTAAAAGATTATCAAGATGTTAAGATTATAGAAATTAACTCTGCATCAATATTTAAAAAAAATATAATTCAATTATTATTTTCTTTATTAATTGTTTTTTATTCTATACTTAGATCTTTGATTTTTTTATTAATCAGTAGACCAAATTTAGTATTTGGCATGGGTGGTTATTCTTCTTTTCCTGTCTGTTTAGCAGCTGCAATACTTAGAATTCCGTTTATTATTTATGAAAATAATTTGTATATAGGAAAGGCGAATAGGTATTTATTGCCTTATGCGAAAAAAGTTTTCGTATCCCACAAAGAATTGGAAGGAATTGCTGAGAAATATTCTAAAAAAGTTTGTGAAATTGGTAATATTATTAGAAAAGAGATGCTCAATGTTCGAGTTAAATCCGATTCTAATTATAACGGTAAATTATTGAAAATATTAATTCTTGGAGGCAGTCAAGCAGCAAAAGTTTTTGCTGAGAAACTTACAAAAATTTTTAAAGAGTGTTATGAGGCAAAAATACCTTTGAAAATTTATCAACAATGTTTGCCTGAACAAAACAAATTTTTAACCTCCTATTATAAAGATTTAAACATTGATTTTGAGTTATTTAATTTTAGTAATAATATTTTAGATTATTTTTCTAAAATTAACTTAGCAATAACTCGATCTGGATCTTCTATGCTAGCAGAATTACTTAATTCACAAATACCTTTTATTTCTGTTCCTTTGCCTTCATCAGCAGATGATCACCAATTAAAAAATGCTATTTATTATGAAAAAAAAGGGTATAGCTATCTAATAGAAGAAAAAGATTTAAACACAAAACTATTCCAATTGATTAAAAAAATTAGTGAAGATTCATCATTATTAAATGAAATAATAACTAAACAAAGTCAATATTCTGACAAATCAGTATATGAAAATGTCGATAAACAAATAATTAATATAATAGATGAAAAATATTAGACTAGGACAAAAAGAAATTATTCATTTCATAGGTGTTGGAGGAATAGGCATGAGTGGTTTAGCCCAAGTTATGAAAACTATGGGTTTTAAAATACAAGGCAGTGATCAAAATAAAAATAAAAGCACATATAATTGTTTAAAAGCAGGTATTAAAGTTTTTATAGGACATGCTAAAAAAAATATAACAAGTGCAACAATTATTGTTAAATCTTCTGCTATAAAAGATACTAACGTAGAGCTTAAACAGGCAAAAAAGAAAAAAATTCCAATCTATTCAAGAGCTGAAGTTTTAGCTAATGTTGTTTCATTAAAAAAAAATATAATAATTACTGGCTCCCATGGTAAAACTACTACAACATCATTAGTGGCAAAAATTTTATCTGATCAAAAATTAGACCCAACTATAATTAATGGGGGAGTTATTAACTCATTTAAAAGCAACGCTAAACTAGGAAAAGGAGATTGGGCTATTCTTGAGGCGGATGAATCAGATGGAAGCTTTTTAAAGTTACCAATTAATTATTCTATAGTCACAAATATAGATTTTGAGCATTTAGATTATTATAAAAAGTATAAGAATTTAGAGAATGCGTTTATTCAATTTATAAATAAAACACCTCCAATAGGAAAATGTTTAATATGTACAGATAATAGAAATATTAAGAAAATTTTATCTAAGATAAAGAATAAAAATATATTAACTTACGGTTTTAACAAAAAAGCTAACTATAGAATTAGTAATCCAAGATATAATCCTACTCACTCTTTTTTTGATTTGCATTATAGAAATTTAGATAAGAGTAAATCAACAATCAAGAATATTAATTTAAAACTAATAGGAGAACACAATGTTCTTAATGCATGTGCTGCTGTAGCGGTTTGTATAAATCTCGGAGTAAAAATTAATGTTATTAAGAAAGCCTTAAAAAGTTTTTCTGGAGTACAAAGAAGAATGACCAAAATATTTACAAAAAATGAAAATGAATTTTTTGATGATTATGCCCATCATCCAACAGAAATCTCTTCAATTCTTGAGGGAGTTAATAAAGTTTATAATAGAAGAAAAATTATTACAGTTTTTGAACCTCACAGGTATTCTAGAGTAATGACATTAAAAAAAGCTTTTTCTAAATCATTTATTAAATCAGACTTAGTTTTAATTTGTCCTATTTATGCTGCAGGGGAAAAGAAAAATCCAAATTTTAGTCTATTTAATTTTGCAAAATTGATATCAAAAAATTCTAAAACACAGACAGTACTTGTAAATAATAAAAAAGAATTATGTAACTATTTCAAAAAAAACCTTGTAAGTGATGAAATTATTATTGGTATGGGAGCAGGTTCCATTTCACAATGGATGAGAGAGTTAAAATTCAATTTATGATTTTAAATACAGATATTTTAAAAGAAAAATTTGGTAAAAATTTAATAATTAAAGAAAACTTATCAAAATATAGTTGGTTTAATCTTGGGGGTCCTGCTGATATTTTTTTTCGTCCAGAAAATAAAGATCAGCTGATAAAATTTTTAGATGTAATAAAAAAAGACAATCTTAAGATATATATTTTGGGAGCAGGATCGAATACTCTAATTAGAGACTCTGGAGTGAAAGGGGTTGTAATTAAATTAGGCTCTAAATTTTCAAATATCAAATTATTGGAAAAAGATAAGATTGAGGTAGGCGCTTCTACATTAGATAGAAAAGTTTCTGATTTTGCAAAAAATAATAATATTGGAGGTATGGAATTTTTGTCATGTATTCCAGGTTCCATAGGTGGTTCAATTATAATGAATAGCGGATGTTACGGATCTGATATCTCTAAAATTTTAATATCCATTAAGATTATAAATGAAAAAGGTCAAGAAAAAGAAATAAAAAAAGATGAAATTAGATTTTTTTACAGGGGAACAGATATTCCAAAAAACTACATTGTATTATCTGCAGTTTTAAAAGGCATTGCATCATCAAAACAATTGATCGAGAGAAAACAAGAAAAGCTAATTGAAAAAAAAAAGGAATCTCAACCAAGTCAAATAAAAACTGGTGGTAGCACATTCAAAAATAGTAATGGTAAAAAAGCATGGATGCTCATAAAAGAGTCAGGATGTGATAAACTTTATATTGGAGATGCAAAGATTTCAGAAAAGCACTGTAATTTTTTTGTGAATGGCGGAAAAGCCAAAACTGCAGATATAGAAAAATTAATCAATAAAGTAAAAAAAGAGGTCTTAAATAAAACTGGAGTTGATTTAGAGCTTGAAATTAAAATTATAGGTGATGAAAAATAAAAAAGTTTTAGTAGTATTGGGTGGAACATCAGGCGAAAGGGCAATTAGTCTTGATAGCGGAAGAGCTTGCATAAAAGCTTTAAAAAAAAAAGGTTACAAAGTGTCAACTTTTGATCCAAAAAAAAAACCTTTGAATTTCATCGATAAAAATAAAACAGACATAATTTTCAATGCTCTTCATGGAAAAGATGGTGAAGACGGAGTTGCTCAAAGCTATTTTGAGTATTTAAGAATTCCCTATACTCATTCTGGGATAACTAGCTCTCATAATGCAATGAATAAGATAATCTCAAAAGAAATATTTAAGAAGCATAAAATAAGATCTCCGTTGTATTTTGTGCTTACAAAAGATGTGTATAAAAAGATTAAGTTAACTAAAATTCTCAAAAAAAGAAAATTGAACTTTCCTATTGTAATTAAACCTGTAAATGAAGGATCTAGTTTAGGCGTTAAAATATGTAAAAATATTTTTGAGCTTAAAAAAGCTGCAGAATCTCTTTTTAAAAAATATATAGAGTTAATACTTGAAAAATACATAGCAGGACAAGAAATTCAAGTCGCAGTATTAAACAAGGTTCCACTTGGTGCAATTGAACTTCAACCAAAAAGAAAATTTTATGATTATAAGGCAAAGTATTCAAAAGCTGCGCAGACTAAACATATAATGCCAGCAAATTTGAAAGAGTCTAAATATAAAGAAGTGCTAAAAATTGCAAAAAAAACACATGATATTTTAGGCTGCAAAGGGGTTACTAGATCTGATTTTAAATTTTTTAAAAATAAATTTTATCTTTTAGAAATAAATACCCAACCAGGTATGACAAGCTTATCTTTAGTTCCAGAAATAGCTAGTTACAAAAGAATATCATTTGAAAATCTAGTTGAAAAAATATTACTTAATGCCAGCATAAATAGATGAAGAAATCATTTTTTGGATTGATTATACTTTTTATTTTTTTAACTACCTACACTCCAAAATCTGATTTTAACCTGAATTCTAATTTAAGTATTAAAAAAATTGAGATAGAGGGTAATTATATTTTAAATTCAGAGGAAATTGTTCAAAGGTTAAATTTCCTATATAGGGAAAACTTATTTTTTTTGAATCTTAAAAAAATACAAGAAAATTTAAAAAAAGAAACTTTTATAGAAAGCTATATTTTGAAAAAGATTTATCCAAGTACTTTAAAAATCATAATAGTTGAAAAAAAACCCATAGCAACTTTACAAAATAAAAAGAAGAAATTTTACATTTCAAACAAAGGAGATTTTATAGATTTTAAAGATATAGCGATATACAAAGATTTACCAACAGTTTTTGGAAATGGAAAATTTTTCTATTCTTTATATCAAGATTTACAAAATATAAGATTTCCCTTTGAAAAGATAAAATCTTTTTATTTTTTTGAGTCAGGAAGATGGGATTTGGTAATGGATGATGATAAAATAATAAAGCTACCAATCAAAGATTATTTAGCAAGCTTAAAAAATTATATGGAGTCAAAAAAAAATAGCAATTTCGATAAATATAAAATATTCGACTATCGGATTAATGATCAACTTATTTTAAATTAGTATATGGAATTAGATCAACCAATTCTTTTTATTGAAATAAATGATTTAAATTTTATTTTTGCTGCAGGCATACAAGATGAAAATCAAAATATAAAAGTTATAGAAAAAATAATAACTCCTAATAAAGGAATTGATAAAAATAAAATTGTAAACATAGATCAAGCTAGTGAAGAAATTAAAAATAATGTTGCCGTCATTGAAAAAAAA
>CACFVE010000024.1 GCA_902569735.1 uncultured Pelagibacteraceae bacterium
TTTTTCTTTAACAACTTCGATTATTTTTTGACTTACTTGATCTAAATCTTTTTCACTTAAAGTTTTGTCCAATGCTTGAAGAGTTACATTGATAGCTACTGATTTTTTATTTTT
This sequence comes from uncultured Pelagibacteraceae bacterium, assembly GCA_902569735.1. Lineage (GTDB taxonomy): Bacteria > Pseudomonadota > Alphaproteobacteria > Pelagibacterales > Pelagibacteraceae > Pelagilacustribacter. The sequence goes on from CACFVE010000024.1 coordinate 115, forward strand.
AGGTATATTTTCTCCCTCGAAAACATCAAATGCAATAACTTTTTGAATAATATTTTCATCTATCTTTTTAATTAATTGCTCAAGCAAACCAACTTTAAAAGATTTATCAATTACAAATGCAAAATCTCTCTCAGATTTTTGAAAATCTGAAGCTATATAATTAACTTTTGTCTGTCTTATTTTTTTATTTGGCTGAGGTATATTTTTTAAAAAAATCTCAAATCCGAAAATATTTTTGTCTTTAAAATCCAATTTTTTTACAATAGCAGGATGTAATTCTCCGAAGTACGCTAGAAGGGGTCCTTTATCAGATTTTAAATTAATAGACCCTGATCGACCTGGATGATAAGTACTTTTTGTTAAATCGTTTATAAAAAGATTTTTTTCATCTATACCCAATTCAATTAGTGTTCTTAAAGCGTCACTTTTAATATCAAAAATATCAATATTTCTTGCCTTATCAGACCAGCTTCTTCTATTAACTTGGCCTGATTTTATTCCTCCAATAACTATTTGTTGTTCGCCAGGATTTTTTCCAGAAAATGTTGGTCCTATTTCAAAAAATGATAAATCACTATATCCTCTGTCTTGATTTTTCTTTAAATGAATAGAAAGATTAGAAAATATTGATCTCCTCAAAACATCTAAATCAGATGATATAGGATTATAAATATTTATTTCTTTTTCACCTCTCGAAAATTGTTTATCAATATTTGAATCTGTAAAAGACCAAGTAACAGTTTCCATATAACCTTTTGAAGCTAAAGCTCTTTGAGAAAGATGAAAAAGCTTTTGTTTAAAATTTAAAGTCTCTTTCTCTCTTTTTTTTTCTGGTTCTATCACTTGAATTTTATTAAATCCCTTAATCCTTATTAATTCTTCAATTAAATCAACTTCTTGGGAAACATCAGGTCTCCAAGAAGGAATTTCAACTTTTAGAATTTTTTTAATTTTTTTAACCTTGAAGCCCAAAGATGATAGAATTTTATTTACTTCTGAAATTGAAATTGAGATACCAATTAAATCTTTAAATTTTTCAATATTAAAATCTATAACTTTATTTTTTTGAGAGGCTTGACCAGTAATATTAAATTTACTTGCTTCTCCTCCACAAATTCTGATAATTAATTCAGTGGCTATTTCTAAGCCTTCTTTTATAGAATTAGGATCTATTCCTCTTTCAAATCTATATTTAGCATCAGTATTAATGTTTAACTCACGACCTGTTTTTCTAATTGATGAAGGTAAAAAATAAGCAGATTCTAATAATATATTTTTTGTGTCAAACTCAGTAGAAGTTTTTGTTCCTCCGATAACTCCTCCGAGCCCTAGAATACCGCTTTTGTCAGTAATAACACACATTCCTTTCTTAAGTTTATATTTCTCATTATCTAATCCCTCAAATTCTTCACCTTCTTGAGAGTTTCTAACAATAATTTCTTTATCTATTTTGTTTGCGTCATACGCATGTAAAGGTCGATTAAGATCAAACATGACATAATTTGTAACATCAACAACTGCAGAAATTGGTTTTAAACCTAAAGCTAAAATTTTATTTTTTAACCAATCTGGACTTTCTTTATTGGTAATATTTTTTATGTAACAACTTCCAAAAGATAAACATCCTTGGTTTTTTTCTTTAGAGATTGATACTTTTATAGACTGCTTTAAATTTTGTTTAAAAGACTTTTTTTTTAATTTTAAAAGACTTCCTAGTCCAGATGATGCAAGATCCCTTGCTATGCCTCTTACTCCAAGACAATCAGCTCTATTTGGAGTAATAGCAATATCTAAAGCTTTTTCTGATTTAGTTTTAAAATAACTTTTACCAATTTCTTTGTCTTTATTCTGTAACTCTATAATTCCCGCACCCTCATTAGATAAATTTAATTCATTTTCTGAGCAAAGCATTCCTTTTGACTCTACTCCTCTAATTTTGGCGATTTTTAATTTAAATTTTGTTTTAGGAATAGTCGCTCCAGGAGGAGCATATATGGTTACTAAACCATCTCTAGCATTAGATGCTCCACAAACTACTTTTATAATTTTATTGTCACCTAAACTTACATCACAAACTTTTAACTTATCAGCATTAGGATGTTTCTCTGCTTTTAAAATTTTTGCGATTTTAAATTCACTCATTTCCCCTGAATTTTCTTTTATATTTTCAACTTCAAGCCCAATATCAGTTAATTGATCTATTATCTTGGTTTCGTTTGCTTTTGTTTGTAAATGCTCCTTAAGCCAAGGGATGGTAATAATCATTTACTTAAACCTCTATAATTTGTTGGAACATCCAAAGGATCAAAACCAAAATGACTTAACCATCGATAATCAGTTTCAAAAAATGCTCTTAGATCATTAATTCCGTATTTTAGCATCGCTAATCTATCAATTCCGATACCAAAAGCATAACCTTGATATTTTTTTACATCTACTTTCACATTTTTCAAAACATTTGGATGTACCATTCCACAACCCAAAATTTCTAACCATTTGTCTCCTTCTCCAATAACTATTTTGCCATTCTCTAACCTATAACCAATATCTACCTCGGCTGAAGGTTCGGTAAATGGAAAATGACTTGGTCTAAATCTCATCTTAACATTTTTGACCTCAAAAAATTCTTTAATAAAATAATTTAAACATCCTTTTAAATGACCCATAGTAATATTCTTATCTATATGAAGTCCTTCTAATTGGTGAAACATTGGTGAGTGAGTTTGATCACTATCAGATCTATAAGTTCTACCAGGAACTATAATCTTAAAAGGAGGTTTTTCATTTAACATAGTTCTAATTTGAACTGGGGAAGTATGAGTTCTTAATAAAAGTTTTTTATTTTTATCTAAATAAAAAGTATCATGCATATCTCTTGCAGGATGATTTTCGGGTGTATTAAGTGCAGTAAAATTATGATACTCCGTTTCAACATCAGGGCCTTCCGCGACTGAAAATCCTATCTCTGAAAATATAGAAGAAATTTCGTCAATCACTTGAGATACAGGATGAATTTTTCCTTCTCTATAAGATCTTATAGGTAAGGTAACATCAATTTTTTCACTTTTTAATTTTTCATTAATCTCTTGTGTCTCAATTTCTAAAGTCTTTTCTTCTATCTGTTGAGATAAACTGTCTTTTAATTTATTTAAGCGAGATGCAAAATCTTTTTTATCTTCGGCAGACAAAGATCCTAAACTTTTGAATTGAGTGGTAATTTGACCATTTTTACCAAAAAACTCTGTTTTTAAATTTTGTAATTCATCTTTAGATTTTACAGAGTCTATCTTTGCGTTAAAAATAGAGTTTATTTTTTCTAAATCACTCATTTGGTATTATGATTTTTTATATTAAGTTGAGATTAAATCAAAGACTCTTATTAGTTAAGAGATGATTGAACCTTTTTTACTATAGATTTAAAGACTTCTGGATTATTATAAGCCAATTCTGCTAACACTTTTCTATCTAGCTTAATCTTAGATTTAGCCAAACCGTTAATAAATTTTGCGTAAGTAAGACCTTCTATTCTTACTCCAGCATTAATTCTTTGAATCCATAAAGATCTAAATTCTCTCTTTTTTGTTTTTCTGTCTCTATATGCATATTGCATTGCTTTTTCCATAGCCTGACGAGCTATTCGAATAGTATTCTTTCTTCTTCCATATTGGCCTTTAACTGATTTTAAAATTTTTTTATGTTTTGCTCTACTAACTACACCTCGTTTTGTTCTAGCCATATTATCCTCTTAAATTATATGGCATATACGATTTAACGATCTTTGAGTCTTGCTTTGTCATTATCGTAGTGCCTCTTTGTTTTCTAATTTGTGAATTTGTTCTTTTGATCATTCCATGTCTTTTCCCAGCTTGAGGCATTTTAATTTTACCTGTAGCTGTAAATCTAAATCTTTTTTTTGCAGAGCTTTTAGTTTTTAATTTAGGCATAAATATTTCGGTTTTATATAGACAATAATTAATCTTTACAAGATGATATTATCTTTAATTTAGATGGGTTGAATTATCATCACCATTTGCCTTCCTTCAAATTTTGGCTGGCTTTCAACTTTTGCAATATCTTTCGTTTCTTCAATAATTCTGTTCATTAAATCTTTTCCAAGTTGAGTGTGTTGCATTTCTCTTCCTTTAAATTTAACAGTAAATTTTACTTTATCTCCTTTAGTTATAAATTTTTTAGCGTTTTTAATTTTAAAATTATAATCATGAGCTTCCGTTCCTGGTCTTAATTTAATCTCTTTGAGAGAAACTATTTTTTGTTTTTTTTTTGCTTGATTTGCTTTCTTTTGTAAATCATATTTATATTTTCCCATATCCATAATTTTACAAACTGGAGGGTTGGCATTAGGAGATATTTCTATTAAATCTAATCCTTCTTGTTTAGCTATTTCAATAGCCTTGTTTAATGGCATCGCTCCAAGATTGTTTCCGTCACTACCAATTACTTGAACATCCAATGCTCTAATTCTCTCGTTGGCTTTTGGACCTTGAGGCTTGCTTCGTCTTTGAAAGTAGTTAGGTTTAAAGTTTGACACTTAGTTTAAGGGCAACTTATTTTCTTTAAGCATATTTTTAATCAGGTCTTCTCTTTTCATCTTTTCTTGTTTTTCAGATCCCAGTCTTCTAATTGTAACAGTGTTACCAGCAACCTCTTCTTTTCCACAAACAATAATCACAGGTACTTTAGCTAGAGAATGTTCTCTAATTTTATAATTTATTTTCTCGTTTCTTAAATCCACTTCACATTTTATACCTTCTTTAAATAAATCTTCAAATAATTTTTTTACATACTCATTATTCTCTTCTGCGATTGTACACACCACTGCTTGTGATGGTGACAACCAAAAAGGCAATTTTCCTGCATAATTTTCTATTAAAATTCCTATAAATCTCTCTAAAGAACCGAATAGAGCTCTGTGTAACATAACTGGAACCTTTTTTGTTCCGTCTTTGTCAACAAACGTTGCTCCTAATCTATTTGGTAAATTTAAATCTACTTGTAGAGTTCCACATTGCCAATCTCGTCCTATCGCATCTCTTAAAACAAATTCTATTTTTGGTCCATAAAAGGCTCCTTCACCTTTGTTAATTGTATATTCAAGTTTAGATTTTTTAATTGCTGATAATAGAGCTGCTTCAGACTTATCCCAAATACTATCGTCTCCGACTCTTTTATCTGGTCTATCTGAATATTTTAAAATTACATCTTCAAAACCGAGAGCATTATAAATTTCTAAAATCAAATTTGTTACCGTTAATGTTTCTTGGGTTATTTGATCTTCAGTACAAAAAATATGAGCATCGTCCTGAGTAAATGCTCTTACTCTTAATAAACCATGCAATGCTCCCGAAGGTTCATATCTATGAACTTTTCCAAACTCTGATAATTTTAATGGTAAATCTCTATAGCTTTTAAGACCTTGGTTAAAAACCTGAACACAGCCTGGACAGTTCATAGGTTTAATTGCAAAAATTTTTTCATCAGGTGTTTCAGAGGTAAACATATGCTCACCAAATTTTTCCCAGTGACCAGATTTTTCCCATAAAGTCTTATCTAAAAGTTCAGGTGTATTTATCTCTTTATAGCCTGCTAAACGTTGCTTCATTCTCATATACTCAACTAATCTTTGAAATAATAACCAGCCCTTCTCATGCCAAAATACTGATCCTGGACTTTCTTCTCTAAAATGAAATAAATCCATTTCTTTCCCAAGCTTTCTATGATCTCTTTTTTCTGCCTCTTCTAATCTGTGTAAATAATCGTCTAATTCTTTTTTTGAGCTCCAGCATGTCCCATAAATTCTCTGCAACATTTCGTTATTTGAGTCTCCTCGCCAATAAGCCCCGGATACTTTAGTTAATTTAAAAGCTTTTCCTATTTTGCCAGATGATGTTAAATGGGGACCTCTACATAAATCATGCCAGGTATCTCCATGATGATAAACTGAAAGTTCTTCATTTTTAGGAATGCTCTCAATAATTTCTGCTTTATACTTTTCACCAATTTTTTTAAAGTGAGTAATAGCTTTATCCCTTTCCCAAACTTCTCGCCTTGTCTGAACATCCCTATCAATAATTTCTGACATTTTTCTTTCTATCTTTTTTAAATCATCGCTTGTAAAAGGCTCTTTTCTAGCAAAATCATAATAAAAGCCATTTTCAATAACCGGACCAATTGTTACTTGTGTGCCTGGAAATAATTCTTGAACAGCCATAGCCATTATGTGTGCAGCATCATGTCTAATAACTTCTAAACCTTCTTTATCTTTTGATGTGATTATTCTTACTTTTGAGTTTTTTGTAATTTCATGACTTAAATCTTTTAATTGTCCGTCTACCTCCATAATTAAGGCAGTTTTTTCTAAAGATTTACTAATTTTTTTTGCAAGCTCCAAGCCATTAATTGATTTTGTAAATGCAATTTTTTTTCCATCTAATAATTGAATTTGAGGCATTTATTTAATGTCTAACAATTTTTT
>CACFVE010000025.1:0-2500 GCA_902569735.1 uncultured Pelagibacteraceae bacterium
GGATGAAAAAAGCCCATATTTGTTGACTTTTATCTCTAATATACGCCTTGACTTATCACATATTTGTAATAAAAACACCGCTCACCTCAATGCAAATATTTATTATTAGCGCTAAAGGTGTATAGATTTTAAGCATAAAATCTTAGCTTTTTTAAATTGTAAATTTTTAAGAAGAGAAGTGTGGACGGCTAGGTTAATAAAGAAATTGTCGTACACACTTTAACGAAAGTAATTTTAGTATATCTAAAATTATTAAAGCTAGTGTGCGCCGTTATTAAACTTGAGAGTTTGATCATGGCTCAGAACGTACGCTGGCGGCACGCCTAACACATGCAAGTCGAACGCAGTAGCAATACTGAGTGGCAAACGGGTGAGTATAATGTGGGAATCTGCCTTTTGGTTTGGAATAACACGGGGAAACTTGTGCTAATACCGAATAAGCCTTTACAGGGAAAGTTTTAACGCCGAAAGATGAGCCCGCACTTGATTAGCTAGTTGGTAAGGTAAAAGCTTACCAAGGCAATGATCAATAGCTGTTCTTAGAGGAAGACCAGCCACATTGGGACTGAGACACGGCCCAGACTCCTACGGGAGGCAGCAGTGGGGAATCTTGCACAATGGGGGAAACCCTGATGCAGCGATGCCGCGTGAGTGAAGAAGGCCTTTGGGTTGTAAAACTCTTTCGTCGGGGAAGAAAATGACTGTACCCGAATAAGAAGGTCCGGCTAACTTCGTGCCAGCAGCCGCGGTAATACGAAGGGACCTAGCGTAGTTCGGAATTACTGGGCTTAAAGAGCTCGTAGGTGGTTAAAAAAGTTGATGGTGAAATCCCAAGGCTTAACCTTGGAACTGCCATCAAAACTTTTTAGCTAGAGTGTGATAGAGGTAAGTGGAATTTCTAGTGTAGAGGTGAAATTCGTAGATATTAGAAAGAACACCAAATGCGAAGGCAACTTACTGGGTCACTACTGACACTGAGGAGCGAAAGCATGGGTAGCGAAGAGGATTAGATACCCTCGTAGTCCATGCCGTAAACGATGTGTGCTAGACGTTGGAAATATATTTTTCAGTGTCGCAGCGAAAGCATTAAGCACACCGCCTGGGGAGTACGACCGCAAGGTTAAAACTCAAATGAATTGACGGGGACCCGCACAAGCAGTGGAGCATGTGGTTTAATTCGAAGATACGCGCAGAACCTTACCAACACTTGACATGTTCGTCGCGAGCCTAAGAGATTAGGCTTTTCAGTTTGGCTGGACGAAACACAGGTGCTGCATGGCTGTCGTCAGCTCGTGTCGTGAGATGTTGGGTTAAGTCCCGCAACGAGCGCAACCCCTACTTTTAGTTGCCACCATTTAGTTGGGCACTTTAAAAGAACTGCCAGTGATAAGCTGGAGGAAGGTGGGGATGACGTCAAGTCCTCATGGCCCTTATGTGTTGGGCTACACACGTGCTACAATGGCACTTACAATGGGAAGCAAAGAGGCGACTCCTAGCTAATCCCAAAAATGTGTCTCAGTTCGGATTGTACTCTGTAACTCGAGTGCATGAAGCTGGAATTGCTAGTAATCGCGGATCAGCGCGCCGCGGTGAATACGTTCCCGGGTCTTGTACACACCGCCCGTCACACCATGGAAGTTGGTTACACCTTAAGGCAAAGCTTATACCTTTGACTACGGTACGATCAGCAACTGGGGTGAAGTCGTAACAAGGTAGCCGTAGGGGAACCTGCGGCTGGATTACCTCCTTTCTAAGGAAGACCAAAAATTTCTTTTGGTCTTAAAAAATTAAGTTAATGTGGCCGTCCTCATTTCTCTTCTTATCAATTAAAGTGTCTCATAAATGTGCTTAGGGGCCGGTAGCTCAGGTGGTTAGAGCGCACCCCTGATAAGGGTGCCCACCATTTTTCATGGGGGATTAGCTCAGCTGGGAGAGCGCCTGATTTGCATTCAGGAGGTCAGCGGTTCGATCCCGCTATCCTCCACCAACTTTGACACTTTTAGTTTTTTTAAATTGTAAATAAAAAATATCAATTTTGATTATTTAAAAGAAAAAGATTAATATAAATAATCAAACAATATCTATATCCGATTGTTCGAAAAGATGAACAATCTATAAATGTTCGAATAGATGAACATTTGAATAAAAATTTAATTTAGACAGAAAATTATTTTCTGTGCATAAATCAAGCGTTTAAGGGCGTATGGCGGATGCCTAGGCACTGAAAGGCGATGAAGGACGTGGTATACTGCGATAAGTTTCGGGGAGCTGTATGCAGGCTTTGATCCGAAAATTTCCGAATGGGATAACCCACCACTTTTTGTGGTACTTTAAACTGAATTCATAGGTTTAAAGAGCTAACCCGGAGAACTGAAACATCTAAGTAACCGGAGGAAAAGAAATCAATTGAGATTCCGTTAGTAGTGGCGAGCGAAGGCGGAATAGGCCAGTAACGATGTTGAGATAATCTAAATAGTTTGGAAAAACTAACCACAGAGGG
>CACFVE010000026.1 GCA_902569735.1 uncultured Pelagibacteraceae bacterium
AAAGATAAGAAAATTTCAGAAATCAAACATAATCTTTTAGTTTTAGAAGATGGACAAGGAGGATTGCTCGATATTTTGTATCATGAAAAGCAAGTTTACATTTCTTATTCTGAAAATAGAGGAAATTGGAAAACAAGCACTTCAGTTGCCAAAGGTAAATTTAACAAAACTAAAATTGAATTTAAAAATATTTTTAGAGCAGAACCCCCAATAGACTCCGGTTATCATTTTGGCTCAAGATTGGTTATAAAAGAAAATCATCTTTATATTTCTGCAGGTGAAAGAGGACAAGGAATGATAGCTCAAGATCCAACTCAACATCCAGGCAGCATCATAAGAATAAATCTTGATGGTTCTATACCCAAGGATAATCCAAAATTTAAAAATAAAAAAAAATGGCAACCAGAAATTTTTCAAATTGGTGTGCGGAATCCACAAGGTATGTCTTTATCCCCTTTTGATGACAAAATTTACATGACAAATCATGGTGCTAGAGGTGGTGATTGGTTTGGTACAGCCAATTATGGAGAAAACTATGGGTGGAAAATTTTAGGGTGGGGAGGCACAAACTATTCAGGTACTAAAATAGGACCAAAATGGAAACCTGGTTTCACCAAAGCAATAAAATATTGGGTTCCATCGATAGCAGTAAGTGCAATGGTTATTTATAAGGGTGAAACATTTAATGAATGGAATGGAGAAGCGCTTATTACATCTTTAAAAGACATGTCTTTGAGAAAAATTAAATTTAAGGATAATAAATTTATTGAAGAAGAAATTATTTTCAAAGGAAAAATTGGAAGAATACGGGATATAAAGATACATCAAGAAACAGGAGATCTTTTTATGTTATCAGATAATGGCAGTCTTTGGAGAATGTATAAGTGAAAAGATTATTTATACTAACAGGAGAAGCATCTGGTGATAAACTAGCCTCTAAGGTAATAATTGATTTAAAAAAAATAAATCAAAATATAGAATATTTATCTGTTGGGGGAGAAAATCTTCAATCTTTAGGTATTAAATCAATCTTTAATTTAAAAGAAATTACCTACTTAGGCTTTACAAATGTAATTTTGAATATATTTAAAATCAAAAGAAAAATTGATGAAACTGTAAAAGCTATAATAGATTATAATCCTGATGTATTATTCACAGTTGATAGCCCAGATTTTACTTTGAGAGTAGCTCAAAAAGTAAAGAAAATAAATTCAAAAATTAAGACCGTTCATTATGTAGCACCACAGGTTTGGGTTTGGAGAGAAGGAAGAGTAAAAAAGATTAAAAATTTCATAGATCATATTTTGTTATTATTTAATTTTGAAAAAAAATATTTCGAAAAGGAAAATATAAGCTGTGAATTTGTTGGACATCCTTTACTACAAAATAAAGAACGAAGTAAAATTGATATCAATCAAGTAATAGGAAAAAATAAAGCTCTAATTTCAGTGTTTGCTGGAAGTCGTAAATCAGAGATTATTGTATTAATGCCAATTCTATTAGAATTTATAAGGTTAATGAATGAGAAGTATACCGACATGACTTATGTTTTTCATTCTACAAAACAATATTCTCAATTAATTCAAACATTTATCGATCAAAGCAGCTTACCTAATTGTGATATAGTAAGCGACGATAAAATTAAATCCCATATTTTACAAAAATCTATATTTGCAGTGGCCAAATCCGGAACTGTCTCTTTGGAAATTTCAAATGCTAAGATACCTTCGATTATTCTTTATAAGATGGGGTTTATAAATTTCTTAATAGTAAAAAGTCTTGTTAAAACAAAATATGCAAATATTATAAATTTTGCTGCAAATGAAGAAATTATACCAGAGTTGCTTCAATCTAATTGCAATCCTAAGAATATTTTTAAACATGTAAGTGACTTTTTAGAAGATCCAAATAAAATCAAAAACCAAGTAGATAAAGTTCAAAATATTTTAAATACTCTCAAAAACAAAGGTTCTTCTTCAGAATTAGCAAGTTTGTCATTAAATAAATTTTTATAATGTTAGTCTATAGACATAGTGATTGTTTACTTAAGGATAATGGATTTAATCACCCTGAGAGAAAAGAAAGAATAGATAGTATTTTAGAGTCTATAAAACAAATAAAAGATTTTAAAATTGAATTTAAAGATGCACCTCTAGCAGATATAGAAAATATTTCTTTAGTCCATCCAAAAAAACATATCGAAAAAATATTTTCTAATATACCTAAATCAGGTTTAATAGGTGTAGAAAAAGAGCCTTATGCTGATACCATGTTATGTCCCAATAGTAAAAAAGCTATATTAAGATCATGTGGCGCCGGAATTGCAGCTGCAAATGATCTGATGAATAAAAATGAGAGAGTGTTTTGTGCTATCAGACCTCCAGGCCATCATGCTGAAACAATTAAAGCCATGGGTTTTTGTTTTGTAAATAATATTGCCGTCACTGCAAGATATTTGCAAAATAAATATAAAGTAAACAAAGTGGCCATTATTGATTTTGATGTACATCATGGAAATGGAACACAAGAGATTTTTTATAATGATGAAACCGTATCATACGCTTCATCACATGAATTTCCTTTATTTCCAGGAACAGGCTCAGAGCAAGAAACTGGAGTAAATAACATTTTTAATGCTCCTTTAAAAACTGGTATGAAAAGTAAAGAATTTTTAAAAATATTTGACCAAAAAATTTTGAAGCCAATTGATAAATTTAAACCTGAGATAATTTTGATATCTGCTGGATTTGATGCACACACACGAGATCCTTTAGCAAATATTAATTTAGAATCGGAAGATTTTTATGAAATCACAAAAAGGATTGTAGATTTAGCTAATATACATTCTGAAGGAAGAGTAATTTCTTTTTTAGAGGGTGGTTACGACTTATTAGCTTTGTCGGAAAGCATAAAACACCATTTATTTGCTTTAAAAAGATAAATATCCACAACATCCCAAATCGTACATATTGCTTAGATAAATTTATAGAATTTAATTACTAATAAAATATAATGATTCTATGGACTTAATTATCGTTATTGGTATTGGTGCCATTGTTGTAGCAACAGGTATAATTTCACCAAAACCAAATGAAGATGAGATAATTGAAGAAAAAGTAGTTAAAACAGAGGAAGTTACAACTCCACCTCCTGAAATAAAACCAGAACCAGAACCAGAACCAGAACCAGAGCCTGAACCAGAACCAGAGCCTGAACCAGAGCCAGAGCCAGAGCCAGAACCAGAGCCTGCAAAAGAAGCTGAACCAAACGAGGAAGAAGTTAACCAACAACAAGAAGAAGAAATTGAAGCTAAACCAGAAGAAACTGAACTTGAGACAACTCAAGAAACAACTGAATCAGAAGAGGAGGAAAGTGGTTGGTTGAGTATAATCGTATATGTTTTAGCAGCAATAGCGGTAATAGCTGCAGGAGTTTATTATTTTATGAGAAGAGAACCTGAACCACAAACCGCTGCAGATATTGGTAGACAAGAGTCAAGCCAAGAACCGGAGCCTGAACTAACACCAGAACCAAAAGAAGATCCAGTACAAGAACAACAGGAGTCATCTCAAGAAGAAACACCATCAGAAACTACAGAAGAAACTCAAACAGATAATACAGATCAATCATCTAATGATGATAGTGATAATAATAAATAAATTAAAAAAAATCTTTTCCACCTTTTAAGTAAGCACATTTTTCACAAGTTTTTTCAATTTCAGGAGGTTTATCTAAATTTAAAACATTTTTCATTTCTTTAAGTTTATTATCAATCCATGATGTATCAACATGGTAAGGGACAAGCGTAGTTTTAAAATCTATTCTATTATTGAAATTATCATTAGTTTTTTCTCCATTACAAACATAAAAATAAGAAAGATCGGAAACTTTAAAATTCATGTTTCTTAAAATATGAACATAAATATCCATTTGTTTTTTATAACTAGTATGCCAATGAGATTCTAAATAAGAAGAAATTGTTATAGGATTATTGGATGACTGAGCTTTGTAATCAACAACCACTAATTTTTTTTCATCTAAATCAAACCAAAGATCATCAATGCCTCCATGTATTATTAAATTAGTTTTTTCATCTAAATATGAAATTCCTCCTTTTAAAGAATTTCTCCAAATATCTAGATCCTTATGTTGGTAAGGAACAAAGTTTAAATTATGTTTTACCATAACGGGATGAGGTTTTTGTTGTTTCCTATATTCGTCAAATTCCTTTTTTAAAAGTTCATCTACCGCATTGTTGAGTGCCCAACCTGGCAAAGAAGGTTCTTTAAGTCCTTTGACTCTGTCTAAATAGAAACACCTTTTACATTCAAGAAA
>CACFVE010000027.1 GCA_902569735.1 uncultured Pelagibacteraceae bacterium
GAAACCAAACCAAGGACTCATACCGCTTACGTACATGTGGTGAGCCCAAACAAAAAAGCTTAGAGCTCCAATTCCGACAATCGCCCAAACCATCATTCTATATCCAAAAATATTTTTTCTAGAGTGTACTGAAATGAGGTCTGAGACTATTCCAAAAGCAGGTAATGCAACAATGTAAACTTCTGGATGGCCAAAAAACCAAAACAAATGTTGGAAAAGTATAGGGCTACCACCGTCATAGGATAGTGCTTCCCCTGCTTTAATAATAGTTGGCATAAAAAAGCTAGTCTCTAAAACTTTATCTAAAGTCATCATAATTGAACTAACGAGCAAAGCTGGGAAAGCTAATAAAGCTAAAACAGTTGCAGTAAAAATTCCCCAAATAGTTAAAGGCATTCTCATCAAGCTCATTCCTCTAGTTCTTGCTTGTAAAATAGTAATTACATAGTTCAAACCTCCCATTGTAAAACCAATTACAAACAAAGATAAAGATATTAACATTAATAGAATTCCATAACCTGAGCCTGGAGTACCCTCTAAAATTGCTTGAGGAGGATATAAAGTCCAACCAGATCCTGTTGGCCCTCCGGGTACAAAAAAGCTAGCCATCAAAACCATAACAGCTACAAAAAACATCCAAAAACTTATCATGTTTACGTAAGGAAACACCATGTCCCTAGCTCCAACCATTAAAGGTATTAGGTAATTTCCAAACCCTCCGAGAAACAAAGCGGTTAATAAATACACTACCATTATCATTCCGTGCATTGTTACCATTTGATAATATGTTTCAGCTGTTAAAAAAGGAAATAGATCTGGATAACCAAGTTGCATACGCATCATCCAAGATAAAATTAAGCCGACTACTCCTGTAAACACTGCGGTAAGAGTGTACTGAATTCCTATAACTTTAGCATCCTGACAAAAAATCCATTTAGTTATGAAACTATGTCCATGATAAAGGTCTTGTTCTGGTAATTCTGCAGGCCTTACGTAATCAATATCTGTTTCACCTCTACCAGAAGCAGCAGAAGATTTTGTTTTTACTTGGTATTTTGTCTTTTTATTTATATTTAGTTCATCTGACATCTTGTTCCTTTAATATACTATTTTTATCCCTTGATACATTGTTAATCTTAACAAATTTTTTCTTATTTAATTTATTCTTTCTATTTTTAGCTGTAAAGCTGGAAAAAGTTTCTTGCTCAGACAACCATTTGTTATAACTTCCTTCGTCTTCTACCACAACTTTGCCTCTCATTGCATAATGAGCGACGCCACAGTACTCCGCGCATAAAACCTCATATTCTCCATTTTTATTAGGCTCAAACCAATAGTAAGTGATGGTTCCAGGAACTGCATCCATTTTTGATCTAAACTGTGGAACATAGAAATTATGTAATACATCAATCGATCTTAATAAAATTTTAACAGGTCTATCTTTTAATAAATGCAATTCATTGCTTTCAACAAAAACATCATCTTTTCCATTTGGATCATCAATATTTAATCCGTAAGGATTATCATCACTAATTATTCTGTTGTTAGAAGCTCCAAGTTTTCCATCTTGTCCTGGTAATCTATATTTCCAACCCCACTGCCATGCCATCACTTCTACTTGAATAGCATTATCAGGCACTCTTATGTAATTATTCCATACAACAAGTCCGGGAGCTAGAAGAGCTACAACACCAATCGTTGTCAACCAAGTTAATCCTTTTTCTAATTTTTTATCTTCAGGTTTATATTCTGATCTACGTCCTTCTTTATATTGGTATCTAAAAATACAGTAGACCATGAAAAGGCAAACTAAAATGAAAACTCCACCGCCAATCCAAAAACTTAAAATTATAGTATCATCCATTGCACTCCAATTTGAGGCAATGTCAGTCCACCACCAAGGAGTCCAAACGTGAAAAACGATCGACCCAATTATCACTGCTAAAAATATGAGACCTGTAAACATACAGTCAAACTTATAAAAGAAAAGGTCGCTTTAACCTAGGGACAAAATGTCTTAAAAGGGTTATACAATTACAAAAAATGATCGGAAAACTAGGAATTTTAATAACTATACTTTCTTTAGTCTTCCTATTTTTTATTGTTATATCATTAGGAGCTGGGGCCTTCTCAAAAAAGGAAAAAAAACCTGAAATCAAAAAATACCTAAGGTCTATTTATTTTTTATTAGTAATAATTGCTCTCTTAGGATCAATACTCGTGCTATTTCTTTAAATTTAGTTTTAAGAAATTAATTCCTTACACCAAGCAATAACTGCATCATTAAAAACGTAAACAACTAAAAAAAATACTAACCAAATAATTAGTAAAAACATCCAATAAAGAGATAAAGCTTCTACTTTATTCTTTTCATCTAAAATTTTTTTTTCATCTAATTTAAGAATTTGAGAACAAACTTTTCCCCAAAAGAATAGCCCTCCTAAAAGATGAATTCCATGAAGAGCAGTAAAAAAATAAAAAGAAGTGAAATATGAATTTGTAGAAACAAATTTTCCATCTTCCATTAATTGAAACCACAATAATATTTGACCGATCAAAAATAGATAACTTAAAGCGCCAACTTGGATTAAATTTCTTTTTATTTTTGATGTTCTTTTGCTTTCTAAATCTTTTGTAATTTTCCTAAAAATATAAGCTACTAAAATTAAAACGAAACTATTAAACCAAAACAAATTTGGTTTAAAAAGAAACATTGTATCTTGTCCGCCTGGAATAGAATAAAGATAGGCAGTAACTATAAGACTAAAGAGTACGGTGCTAACTCCAAAAATTACAATCACAGCTGATACATATGAGGAAACTCCTTTAAATGTACTGCCTACATGTCGATTGTCTATATTTACTTGATTTTCTTCCCAAGGTTTTTCGACCAGTGCGCCAAATAATTTCTTTATAATTTTAGACATAATGATTAATTATACCACTAATGAAAATAAAAACATCCATATCAATTCTTATAGGGTGCTTTGTTATCTTTTTGTTTATCATGTTGCCAATTATTTTATCTGTTCAAGATAAAAAAGATGAATATGTCGCATCAATCACAGGGTCCTCATTTTCACTTAAAGATGTAAATAATAATATTATCACAGAAAAATCTTTTCAAAATCAAGCTACAGCGCTTTTTTTTGGATTTACAAATTGTCCTGATGTATGTCCAATGACTTTAAATAAATTAACTTATATCTTAAATGAGCTGGAAAAAGAGAGAAAAACTTTAAAGATATTTTTTATTAGCATTGATCCAGAAAGAGATACTCCAGAAAAAATGAAAAATTATTTAAGCTCTTTTGAAAATAAAATTATTGGTATAACTGGGGAGTCAGAAAAAATTTTTCTTCTCTCAAAATCTTGGGGCATTAAAAGTGAAAAAATTTTTTCAGAAGATGGAAACTATACTGTAGATCACAGCTCACCAATTATTTTATTAAAGAATGGAAAATATTTTAATCGTATTACTCACCATAATAATATTGAAGAATCTTTAAAAATAATTAAAAAAATTTTATAATTCGAAAAAATAGTTTATTAGGGAAAGAGCAGAAATTGTAGCTGTTTCCGTTCTTAAAATATTTTTTGAGAGAGAAAAAGAAATAGTTTTGTTGTTTTCTAAAATCATTTTTCTTTCATTAGGTGAAAAATCACCTTCCGGACCAATAAGTAATGTCTTTAAATTTTCACTTTTTATATCATCTTTTTTTAATCTCTCTTTACAATTGATATCTGCAAAAAAAAGTTTATTTGAGCTATTAAGATTATTTATAAAATCTTTAAGTTTGATTATTTTTGATATTTCTGGTGGACAGAATTGATTTGATTGTTCGGTTGCTTCAATAACAATCTTTTTAGCCCTTTCAAAATTTAATTCTTTAATTTCAGTTCGTTCAGATATAATTGGAGTAATTCTACTTACTCCAAGTTCAGTGGCTTTTTGTAAAATTATCTCCATAGGATTTTTTTTAACCAAACAAATTGCTAACTCTATGTTTAAGGGTTTTAAAGACTCTTTTAATCTATTTAAAAATTTTACTTCAACTCTATCTTTCTCTAAAAAAATTACCTCACTAACCCATTCCCCATCTTGGTTAAAAAAATTTATATTAGAACCCCTTTTTAGTCTCATCACATTAGCTACATAATGCGTGTGATCTTTTGACAATAGAGAAGTAG
>CACFVE010000028.1 GCA_902569735.1 uncultured Pelagibacteraceae bacterium
TAATCTTTAAGCAGAAAGTAAAGAAAAGAGTAAGCCTTGTTTTTGTGTTGGATCTATTACTGAAAAAATAGCCAGACAATTAGGTTATAACAACACTCTTTCAGCAGGCGGAACAGTAAATGCTTTAAAAAATTTAATTACGAATTCTAATCAAATTAGTGAAAAATCAAAAATAGCTTATTTTTGTGGAGACAATATTTCTTATGACTTAGATTTAGAGCTTAAAAGAGAAGGTTTTAAAATTAATAAATTTATAAATTACAAATCTGAAAAAATTACCGATCTAAACGATAAAAATAAAGAAATAATTATTAACCACTCTCCTGACATAATTTTCATTTATTCATTGCGAAGTGGAGAAAGCTTTATAGAAATAGCAAGAAATCATTCTCTTTATCCATTAATGACAGGATCGAAAGTTATGTGTATAAGCGAAAAGGTAGCTAGTTTATTTAAATCTGATGGATGGAAAAAAGTTGAAGTTTTTAATCCAGGAGAAGAGCTATTGAAATTATAGAAGTATACAAATGAATGTATTAGAAAATTTTAAAGACTTATTTTTAGAAATTTGGCAACAAGGTATTGCTGGAGTGAATTTTACTCAAATTGGATTGGCAATTGCAATATTCTTATTTTTTTTATTATTGCGAGGATTGATAGCAAAATTTATTCTCCAAAGATTAAAAAATTATGTTGCTAAAACATCAAACAAGTTTGATGATGCTTTGGTTGCAGCATCGGTCGGGCCAGTAAAATTTTTGCCAATAGTACTCGGGATATTTATGGCTACATCTTACATGGACTTTGAGGGGAAAATGTCTACCTTCGTAGATAATGTAAATCGTTCTTTAATTACGATTTTAATATTTTGGTTAATTCATCAAATAGTCGAACCTATAACCTTTTTAATAAAAAGAGTTGAGGAATTACTATCTAGAGATTTGCTCAACTGGGTTATAAAAGCAAACAAAATTTTAATTATTTTTTTCGGTTTTGCAGCTACTCTAGATATTTGGGGAATAAAAATTGCTCCCATAATTGCTGGTCTTGGTTTATTTGGAGTTGCTGTAGCCTTAGGCGCTCAGGATTTATTTAAAAATTTAATTTCAGGCATCTTGGTTCTGGTAGAAAAAAGATTTAAAATTGGGGATTGGATATACGTAGAAGGTATAATAGAGGGAGTTGTAGAAAGAATAGGCTTTAGATCAACTGTAATCAGAAAATTTGATAAATCAATTGCAACTATACCCAATGCTTCATTTGCCGAGAATGCCGTAGTTAATATTACCGAGACAACAAACTGGAGGATTAGCTGGATTATAACTTTGCAGTATAGCTCTACAATTGAACAATTAAAAAATATAAGAGATCAAATAGAAAATTTTATAACTACAAATAAAGATTTTAAAATTGGAGAAGATACAGAACATGCCGTTAGAATTGATAAGTTTTCCGACAGTTCAATAGATTTGTATGTAAGATGTTTTACTGTAACGGATGAATGGGGAGAGTGGCTCAAAGTTAAGGAAAGACTAGCAGTTAAAATAAAGGAAATAGTCGAGAGTAATGGTGCTTCATTTGCTTTCCCAAGCACATCTATTTATGTGGAGAAGAAGTAATGAAATCAATCTTAATATTATTTGATAATATTATAAACCTTTATATCTGGGTTTTAATTATTAATGTGATAATGAGCTGGTTAGTAGCTTTTAATGTTTTAAATACCAGCAACCGATTTGTTTTTTCTGTTTTGGATGTTACTCATAAGTTAACTGATCCTCCCTTGAATTTTATAAGAAGATATCTACCTAACTTGGGTTCAATAGATATTTCTCCAATTATACTTATTTTAGGACTAATGTTTCTAAGAAACTTAGTCTTTGAAATGTTTGCACCTTCGTTATTTTGATTATGATTATAGATGGAAAAAAAGAAGCAGAAGTTTTAAGAGAAGAAATTAAAAAAGAAATTATATCAATTAAAAAAAAGACTAATAGAGTTCCAGGATTAGCAGTGATTTTGATTGGAGAGCATATTCCCAGTCAAATATACGTAAAAAATAAAGAAAAAAATTCAAAAGAAGTTGGAATAAATTTTAATCTAATTAAATATTCACATGATGTTTCTCAGGAAGAAGTTTTAAACAAAATAAAAGAATTAAATAATGATAATAGTATATCAGGTATTTTGGTGCAGCTTCCTCTACCAGATCAAATCAGACAAGTGAGAATTGTTAATTCAATCGATCCATCAAAAGATGTAGACGGATTTAGTCCAATTAATGTTGGAAATTTAGCCTCAGGATATAATGGAATTGTTCCCTGCACTCCTAAAGGATGTTTAATGTTAATAAAAAAAATTGAAAAAAATCTGTCTGGTAAACATGCAGTGATTATAGGTAGATCTAATTTAAATGGTAAGCCAATGGCACAACTCTTATTAAAAGAAAATTGCACGATCACAATTACTCACTCAAAGACAAAAAATTTAAAAGAAAAGTGTTTAAAAGCAGATATTTTAGTTACAGCAGTTGGGGTAGCGAACTTAGTTAAAAAGGATTGGGTTAAAGATGGATCAATCATTATTGATGTAGGAATAAATAAGCAAGGAGATAAAATTGTAGGTGATGTTAGTTTTGAAGAAGTTAAAAACAAAGTGAAAGCGATCACCCCAGTTCCTGGAGGTGTGGGACCTATGACGATTGCCTGTTTATTAAAAAATACTTTAGAGTGTTTTAAAGCTCGTTTGACTTAGAATTATCAATCTTTAAATATTTACTATTTCTGAATCTTATTACCACTGTCGCTATCGCAACAATTAATATAGCAATCGAAATATAAATCAGGTTTGACGGATCACTATCTTTATCTTGTAATATAATAAATCGAGCGAGCGCAGTTATTGCAATAACTAAAGGATAAGTAATTCTTACAGATCTTGTTTCCCAGTATGACTTAACAAGACCAATAACCTCAATGTAGATGAACATAAGCAGCAAGTCTGCCAGCTCAATGTTTTTGTTATCATACATTTCTTTTACTTCTAGAAAAAATGCAATTATGGTTGATACCAATACAAATAAAACTGCTGTTAACTGAATATTTCGAATCGTATTATTCATTAATTAATTATTACCAGAATTTTAAGATTTGTATAACTGTTTAGAATGGTATCTTATAAATTTTTCTATTTTAGACTTTTTAAAAGATTTATTTTCCTCAAAAGAAACTTTTTTCATAGAATAAGCTTTATTTTTTGTTCTTCTGGATAAAATTGTCACGTTGCCTTTATACAAACTTAATACAACGTCACCTGAAACTTGATTTCTATTCTTATCAACTATTTTTTGGAGATTTATTCTTTTTTTAGAAAACCAGTAACCATTATAAACTAGTTCAGCATATTCAGGCATAATTCTTTCTTTTGCATGGACAACATCTTTATTTAAAGTGACAGACTCTATTGCCCTATGTGCTATATATAAAACTGTTCCACCAGGTGTTTCGTAAACTCCTCTAGATTTAATGCCGATAAATCTATTCTCTACTAAATCAACTCTTCCAACACCGTTTTTTCCAGCTAATAAATTTAATTTTTGTAAAAGTTTTTCAGGGCTTAACTTTACGCCGTTAATAGAAATTGGGTCTCCATTTTTAAAAGTAATTTTAACTTTTGTTTTTTTATTTGGCGCTTTTTCAGGAGAAACAGTTCTTTGATAAATATACTCTGGTGGAGAATTTTTTGGATTTTCTAATACTTTTCCTTCGGTCGAAGTATGAAAGATATTATCATCGACTGAAAAAGGAGGCGCTCCTTTTTTATCTTTAGGAATAGGAATATTATTTT
>CACFVE010000029.1 GCA_902569735.1 uncultured Pelagibacteraceae bacterium
ATGGGTGAATTTTAAAGTTTGGGGCATAATACCTTTAACTTTTATATTTACTGCCTTACAACTACCAATGATAAATAAACATAAACTATGAAAAATATAAAATTAGTTATCAATAATGACTTGAAGAAAGAAAAAGAAAAATTTTTTATAAAAAAAGAACTTCAATGTATATTAAATTTATATGCAAAGATGGTTTCAAATGGAACTTGGAAAGATTATTCTTTTTCATCAGGTACAAAAGAAATATCTTTTGATGTTTATCAAAGAGCGTCTGACCAACCTGTGTTAAGAATATTAAAAAATCTCAAGCCTAATTATTTCAATGAAAAGTTCTTAATAAAAGATAAAAATGGAAATATTCTTAAAAAGTCGGAAGATTTAAAACAACTAATTAATAAAACTAGCTGGAATAATTTAAGATTAGTAAAATAATTATCTTCTTTGGCCAAAAAGTCTTAGAAGCATAATAAATAGATTAATGAAATCTAAGTATAATGTTAAAGCTCCCATCACCGCTTTTTTACCCATAAGCTCACCGCTGTCACTAGCTAAATACATATTTTTAATTTTTTGGGTATCGTAAGCAGTTAGTCCAACGAAAACCAAAACTCCAATGATAGAGATTACAAAATACATCATAGAAGATTTCATAAAAATATTAACGATTGATGCAATGATAATTCCAAAAAGACCCATCATTAAAAAAGATCCCATTTTCGTTAAATCTCTTTTAGTCGTATAACCATAAATGCTCATCGCTCCAAAAGTTCCCGCGGTAATAAAGAAAACTCTAGTTATACTAGCTCCTGTGTAAATTAAAAAAATTGAAGAAAGCGAAGCGCCCATTAAAGCTGCAAAAATCCAAAAAGTTGTTTGAGCTTTCGTAGCAGACATCTTTGCAATACCAAAACTCATATAAAAAACTACTGCTAAAGGTGCTAACATAATTACCCATTTTAATCCCGAGGCATAAATTGTATTACCAAAGTTAGTTAACCCTATAATTTGACTTCCTTCTGAAACGACTGCCATTTTGAAAAATGCTAACGCAATAAATCCAGTTAGTAATACTCCTGAAGCCATATAATTATAAACTTTTAGCATGTAGGCTCTTAAACCCTGATCTATAATAGCCTCTGATGCTGAGGATCTTGCTGAAGTTGATTGTTTATTAAATTCCATAAGATTAATATATGAATTTTTATTAACTTTTCAATAGTCAATAATTACTTTAAAAAAACCTTTAATAATACGTATTTATGAAATTCAATAAATTAGGAAATACAAATCTTAGTGTTAGTTCAATTTGTCTTGGGACTATGACTTGGGGAACTCAAAATTCAGAAAAAGATGCTTTTGAACAAATGGATTATTCAGTTGATCAAGGCATAAATTTTTTTGATACAGCTGAACTTTATTCAATTCCTCCAACTACAGAGTCATATGGAAAAACAGAGGTAATGATTGGAAATTGGTTTGAAAAAAGAAAGAATAGAAACAAAATCATTTTAGCATCAAAAATTGCTGGACCTGGTTTAGATTGGATTAGAGATGGCAAAAATAGCTTTGATGAAAAAGGTATTGGAGAAGCAATTGAAGGCAGTCTTAAAAGATTAAAAACAGACTATATAGATTTATATCAATTACATTGGCCAGAAAGATCAACAAATACTTTTGGTAGAAGAGAGTATTCTATCAATAAGAATGAACGTGAATGGAACGATTTTGAAAATGTTTTGAAGGCGTTAGAGAAATTTATAAAAAGTGGAAAGATTAGATACATAGGAATGTCAAATGAAACGCCTTATGGTCTATCAAAATATTTAGAAATATCTAAAAACAAAAACTTACCTAGAATGATGTCAGTACAAAATCCTTATAGTTTAGTAAATAGAACTTATGAAGTAGGCATGTCAGAAATATCGATAAGAGAAAAGTGTGGCTTATTAGTTTATTATCCTTTGGCTTCGGGAGCTTTATCTGGAAAATACAGAGGAGGACAAATGCCAAAAAACGCAAGGATGACTTTATTTAAAGGTTGGGAAAGAATGATTAATCCTTTAGCCATGAAAGCATACGAGGAATACCATAAACTAGCTAAAGAAAACAATATTACGATGGTTCAACTTGCTCAGGCTTTTGTTAATTCTAGGCCTTTTGTAACTAGCAATATAATTGGAGCAACAACAATGGATCAGCTGAAAGAAAATATTGGAAGCATGGATATCGAATTGACCGAAGAAATATTAGAAAAGATCAATATAATACATAATAACAATCCAAATCCTGCACCTTAATCCAAACCATTGAAATAGCTTATTTTTAGTATAAAAATAAATTTATGCTATTTAAAAAATTTTTTATTTTGGTCTTTCTTATATTATTCTCTTTTAGTGCGACTGCTAACACCCCAAGATCAACCGGAAAATATAAAAATTGGGAAAGCTTCACTGCTCAAACAGATAAAGGGAAAATTTGCTTTGCTCAAACTATGCCAACAAAAAGAGCTCCGGCTTCGATTAAAAGAGAAAAATCAAAATTATTTGTTACTTTTAGACCATCTGAAAACATTAAAGATGAAGTTAGCTTAACAAGTGGGCATGATTATAAATCTTCATCAGTTACAGCTAGCTCTGGAAAAAAAGGATATTCTTTTTTTTCTCAGAAAAATTTTGCATGGTTGTTAGATGATCAAGAAGAACAAAAGTTTATTAAATTAATGAAAAGAGCAACAAACTTAATCGTTAAAGCAAGAACAACAAAAGGCGCTGAAACTACGGATCATTATTCAATGATGGGATTTACTAAAGCATATAACACCGCAAAAAAAACTTGCAGTTAAATGAAAAAAATTGTTTTAGCCTACTCGGGTGGGCTTGATACTTCAATAATTCTTAAATGGCTTCAAGAAAACTATAAAGCTGAAGTTATTGCTTACACTTCTGACATTGGTCAGGAAATGAACAAACAAAAAATTATTAGGAATGCAAAAAGATTGGGTGTTAAAAAAATCATCATTGAAAACCTAAAAAATGTATTTGTAAAAGACTTTGTTTTCCCAATGATTAGAGCTCATGCGGTCTATGAAGGAGTTTATTTATTAGGAACATCTATAGCGAGACCATTAATTGCGAAAAGACAAGTGGCTATAGCCAAAAAATTTAAAGCTTTCGCAGTT
>CACFVE010000030.1 GCA_902569735.1 uncultured Pelagibacteraceae bacterium
ATCTCTGAGGACATATTTTGGTATAAAAAACCTACTAAAATACTTAATTCTAGTAATCCTCCTTTTTATAAATGGTTTGAAGATGGGATAACTAACACTTGTTACAATGCCTTGGATCATCATATTGATCAAGGAAGAGGAGAAAAATTAGCAATAATTTATGATAGTCCAATTACAGGGGCAAAAAAGAAAATTTCTTACACAGAGCTAAGAGATAAGGTTGCTTTATTTGCTGGAGCATTAAAAAAACAAGGAGTTAACAAAGGAGACAGAGTAATTATATATATGCCAATGATTCCTGAAGCTGCTATTGCAATGTTAGCTTGTGGAAGAATAGGAGCAGTACATTCTGTAGTGTTTGGTGGTTTTGCTGCCAATGAACTTGCTAGCAGAATTGATGACTCTAAAGCAAAATTAATTGTTTCAGCATCCTGTGGTTACGAACCTGGTAGAACAGTTCATTATAAACCACTTGTTAACAAAGCATTAGAACTTGCCAATCATAAACCGGATAAATGTATAATTTTTCAGAGAGAAAAAGACAAGGCAGAACTAAATCCATCTATAGATATTACTTGGGAAGAAGCTCTTAAAGATAGTAAACCTGCAGAATGCGAAAAAATGAATGCTAATGATTATGCATATATACTTTATACATCTGGCACCACTGGATTACCGAAAGGTATAGTAAGAGACATTGGTGGGCACATTGTTGCACTTAAGTGGACTATGAAAAATATTTATAACATCAATCAAGATGATGTTTGGTGGTCTGCAAGTGATATTGGGTGGATAGTAGGTCATTCTTATATTGTTTATGCACCGCTATTTTACGGTTGCACAACAATTTTATTTGAGGGAAAACCTGTAGGAACACCTGATGCAGGAGTTTTTTGGAGAGTTATCTCAGAACATAAAGTTAAGTCTCTTTTTACTGCTCCTACTGCTATAAGAGCAATTAAAAAAGAGGATCCTAACGGAGAATTTTTTAAGAAATATGATCTAAGCAAATTTGAAAAGTTATTTCTTGCCGGTGAAAGAGCTGATCCAGATACTATTAAATGGTTTGAAAAACTGTCAAATGCACCTGTAATAGATCATTGGTGGCAAACTGAAACAAGTTGGGCAATTACATCAGATTGTACTGGGATAGAGTCCTTCCCAGTTAAATACGGCTCAGCTTTTAAACCTGTGCCGGGATATGATTTAAAAGTTCTCAATTCTGAGGGCAAAGAAGTAGGACCAGGAAAAATGGGGGATATAGTTGTAAAACTTCCTTTGCCTCCAGGTACCTTTCCAACTCTTTGGGGAGCAGATAAAAGGTATAAAGAAAATTATATGTCAACTTACCCAGGTTACTATCTTACCTACGATGCAGGGCACATTGATGAGGATGGATATGTTTGGATAATGTCAAGAACAGATGATATTATTAACGTAGCTGGTCACAGACTTTCAACTGGAGCAATCGAAGAAGTTTTAGCTGAGCATAAAGATGTTGCTGAATGTGCAGTTCTTGGAATAGCTGATAAATTAAAAGGTCAAATACCTATAGGTCTACTAGCTTTGAAAGCTGGTGTAACTAAAGATAAAAAAGAAATAATTTCTGAATGTGTGAAAATGGTTAGAGATAAAGTTGGTCCAGTAGCTGCCTTTAAAATTGCTATTATTGTTAAAAGACTGCCTAAAACAAGATCTGGAAAAATATTAAGGGGAACAGTAAGAAAAATTGCAGATAACGAACCTTATAAGATGCCTGCTACTATTGATGATCCTGCAATTTTAGATGAAATAAAAAAAGACCTTAAGGATAATAATATTCTAAAAACTTAAATTACATATTATCAATTTTAGCTATCATTCCAACATCGTAGTGACCAGGAACATTGCAAGCTGCTTCAATATCTACAGAATTACTAAATTTCCAAATTATTTGACCTTTTTCTCCAGGAGATAGTAAAACACTATTAGAATGGGAATGGGCCATAGCTGGATTCTTTTTAGACATCTCTTTCATTTTTTGTTTATCAATTTTATCAACTAAAAGTATTTCGTTTTCAACCATCTTCATCATTTCGGGTTGATGTTTTAGATGCATCTCTTTAGTGGCAATATTAAATTCGTGCACTAATTCCCCTTTATTATGCACTAAAAATTTAATTGTCTCATTCTTTTTAACTTTAATCAGGTTTGGTTCATAGTAATTGTCATACATCAAAACAGTAACAACCCTATCAACATTTGCTGCATTTCCTTTAACTCCTATTGCTTTCATTGACGCTGCAAAAAGAATACTGGGAATAAATATAAAAATAAATATCAGTTTTTTCATAGTTTGAAATCAAGCGGACTTCCAACTTGATTTGAAACTATTTTACCATTTTCCATGACAATCGATCCATTAACAATTGTCGCAACTGGAAA
>CACFVE010000031.1 GCA_902569735.1 uncultured Pelagibacteraceae bacterium
AATAAGGCTTATCTAAAGAATGCTCCTCAAGACATTGTTCAAAATGATAAAAAATTGATCAAAGAATTAACTATTGAAGATGGAAAATTAAGAAGTATTGTATCAAGTATTAATTAAATATGTCTAAAATTAATAAAAAAAAACTACCTAGTCGTCATACTTCTTTAGGGCCGGATAGAGCTCCTCATAGATCTTTTTATTATGCTATGGGTGAAACAGAAGAAGATGTGGCTAAACCTTTTGTAGGAGTTGTTTCAACTTGGAATGAAGCTGCTCCTTGTAATACAGCTTTAATGAGGCAGGCCCAGTCAGTTAAAAAAGGTGTAAAGCAATCTGGTGGAACACCAAGAGAGTTTTGTACAATTACAGTAACAGATGGTATTGCTATGGGTCATGAAGGAATGAAGTCATCTTTAATTTCAAGAGAAATTATAGCAGACTCTGCCGAGTTAACAGTTAGAGGACATTGTTACGATGCTTTAGTTGGGATTGCAGGATGCGATAAATCATTACCAGGTTTAATGATGTCTATGTTGAGATTAAATGTGCCAAGTGTATTTATATATGGAGGATCAATTTTACCTGGTAGGTACAAAGGCAAAGATGTAACAGTCGTTGATGTATTCGAAGCAGTAGGAAAACATTCCTCTGGTTCAATGTCTTCAGAAGAGCTTAGAGAACTAGAATTAGTTGCTTGTCCTAGCGCTGGAGCTTGTGGTGGACAATTCACTGCTAACACTATGGCGTGTGTTTCAGAAGCCATAGGATTGGCTTTACCTTACTCTGCAGGAACCCCCGCGCCTTACGAAGAAAGAGATAAGTATGCTTTTGAAAGCGGAAAAACAGTTATGAATTTATTACAAAAAAATATTAAACCAAGGGACATAGTAACAAAAAAATCTTTAGAAAATGCAGCTACTATTGTTGCGGCAACTGGAGGCTCAACTAATGCTGCCCTTCATTTACCAGCTTTAGCAAATGAAATTGGAGTTAAATTTGATTTAATGGATGTTGCAAAAATTTTTAAAAAAACTCCATATTTGGCAGATTTAAAACCTGGTGGAAAATATGTTGCAAAAGATATGTGGGAGGCTGGAGGAGTTCCTATGTTATTAAAAACTTTATATGATGGTGGTTTCATTCATGGTGATTGTATAACCGTTACAGGCAAAACAATGAAAGATAATCTTAAAAATGTAAGATTTAATACCAATCAAAAAGTTTTAAGAGAATACAATAATCCTTTATCTCCAGATGGAGGAGTTGTTGGATTAAAAGGTAATTTAGCTCCTGACGGAGCTATTGTTAAAATAGCTGGCTTAAAAAAATTACAGTTTACGGGAATAGCAAGATGTTTTGATAATGAAGAAGATGCTATGAAAGCAGTTCAAACTAAAAAGTATAAAGATGGAGATGTAATTATAATTAGATACGAAGGACCAAGAGGTGGTCCTGGCATGAGAGAGATGTTATCGACTACCGGAGCTATTTATGGTCAAGGCAAAGGTGAAAAGGTTGCGTTGATAACGGATGGAAGATTTTCTGGAGCCACAAGAGGTTTTTGCGTTGGACATGTTGGTCCTGAAGCAGCATTAGGAGGACCAATAGCTCTACTTAAAAATGGAGATAAAATTGATATAGATGCAAAAAAAGGAACTATTAATGTTAGATTAACTAAAGCTCAATTATTCTCTAGAAAGAAAAAATGGAGAGCTAAAAAATCTTCATTTGGCTCTGGTACATTGTGGAAATATGCGCAAACAGTAGGTCCAGCTTATCTAGGCGCTCCTACTCATCCAGGTAAGAAAAAAGAAGTAAAAGAATACTCAAAGATTTAATGAAGATTAAACCAGTTATTTTATGTGGTGGTGCTGGCACAAGGCTTTGGCTTAATACAAAAAAAAATCAAGCTAAACAGTTTATAGATTTTGGAGGATGGACATTACTTGGAAAAACTTTAGAGAGAGTAAAACATTCTTCATTTGACTCTCCTATAATAAGCACCAACTCAAAGTATCTTAAGGAAATCAAAAAACACTTAATTAAATATAAAATAAAAAAATATAAAATTATAGTAGAACCTGTAAAAAAAAATACAGGACCTGCGATTCTAGTTGCCTCACTTTTAAAAGATATTCCAGAAAAACAACCACTTATTTTTTTATCAGCAGACCATTTGATAGAAAAAGTTAGTAAATTTAATAAAGAAATATTTAAAAACAAAAAACATCTAACTGACAAAAATATTTTTGTTTTTGGTATTAAACCACGTTTTTCATCTGATCAATTTGGATATTTTATAACAAAAAAAAATAAAAATTTGAGCAAAGTTATCAAATTTATTGAAAAACCATATCTTTCAAAAGCAAGAAGAATTATTAAAAATGGAGGATACTGGAATTCTGGAATATTCTTTTTAAGAA
>CACFVE010000032.1 GCA_902569735.1 uncultured Pelagibacteraceae bacterium
CTGATCTAGGAAGTTGGAAAGAAATTCTCTTAATGTATAATAGAAATAAAACTAAGTATTTTAATAAAAAAAATATTTTTTATCGACCATGGGGCAGATATACAAATTTATTTAGTGGTAAAAATTTTTTGATTAAAGAATTATATATTAAAACAAAAGGAATTTTGAGTTTACAAAAACATTTTCATAGGTCTGAACACTGGGTAGTTATAGAAGGAATTCCAAAAATTACACTAAATAAAAAACTTTTTTCAAAAAAACCTGGTGAAACAATTTTCATTCCTCAAGGTGCCATTCATAGAGTGCAAAATCCTAATAAAAAACCAGTCAAAATTATGGAAGTGCAAATAGGCTCAATTTTAAAGGAAACAGACATAGTTCGTTATAAAGATGTTTATGGAAGGGCTAATTAATTTCCAACTCAATTGGAGTGTGATCAGATGGTTTAACTTTTGATCTAGGTTTTTTATTAATATTTATTGATCTAAGATTTTCCAATAAATTACTTGAGACTAAAAAATGATCTATTCTCATCCCGTAATTTTTTTGCCAAGAGCCTGCAAAATAATCCCAAAATGTATATTCTTGTTTAGATCCATTAAAATATCTGTAGATATCGTTAAGACCTAAATTAATTAGTTCTCTATATTTTTTTCTAATTTCCAATTTAAAAAGAGCATCATTTTCATATCTTTTAAAGTCATAAACATCTATTTCTTCAGGTATAATATTAAAATCTCCAGAAATAATTAAATTAGAATTTATAGTTAATTCTTTTTTAACTTTTTTAATAAAAGATGTTAGCCAACTTTTTTTATATTCGTATTTTTCTGTATCAACTGGATTCCCATTAGGAACATAAATATTAATGAGTTTTGTTTTCTTTTTATCTATAAGAATTTCACCAGTAATTATTCTTGATTGTTTTAATTTATCTCTAATAAAATCATTTTTAATATTTTCTATTTTAGTTTTTGATAAAAAGGCTACGCCATTATAACTTTTTTGACCAAATACATAAGAATTATACCCTTTATTTTTAAAAGCCTCTGAAGGAAAGTTTTCATTTTGAGTTTTTATTTCTTGAAGAAATATAATATCAGGATTTGTTTCTTTTATATAATCAAGTATATTTTCAATTCTAGCACGTACTGAATTTACATTCCATGATATAATTTTCATTAGACAGAAAATGATAAACCGCAACCACAAGAAGATGATGCTTTCGGGTTGTTAATGACAAACGACTCCCCAATCATTTCTTTTTTAAAATCAATCACTGATCCAGAAATAATATCGAGGGAAGTGGAGTCTATTATTGCTTTGCCAAAAACAATATCTTGATTATTAATTTTATTATCAAAACTAAAATCGTATTTAAATCCTGAACAGCCGCCACCTTTTACAGAAATTCTAAAAAATTTTTTTAATTTGTCTTCATTTATAATCTTTTCAATTTGCTCTTTAGCTCTGTCTGTAAATTCTATTTTTTTTGTCATAATCAGTTATTATGTAGTATATATTTTAATATAAGATTATGCAAAAAAATAGGTTCTCTAAATTATCAATTTCTATTAATTCAAGGGGGAGATTTAATGTTGAAAAAAAAAGCAACCTAAGATCAGCATATCAAAGAGATAGGGATCGAATTATTCATTCTACGGCTTTCAGAAGACTTAAGCACAAAACCCAAGTTTTTGTTAATACAACTGGAGATCATTTCAGAACAAGAATTACTCATTCTTTAGAAGTAGCTCAAATTTCTAGAACGCTCGCTAAATATTTTAAACTGAATGAAGATTTATCTGAGACCATAAGTTTAGCGCATGATCTCGGCCATACCCCATTTGGTCACGCTGGAGAAGAAGCTTTAAATGATTGCATGAAAGCTTATGGTGGATTTGATCACAACATTCAAACAATTAGAATAGTAATGATTTTAGAAAATAAATATTATAATTTTAAAGGTCTTAATTTAACTTTTGAAACACTAGATGGTTTAATAAAACATAATGGACCAGTTTATGAGATAAAAAGATTAAACGATATTTTAGGAAGAAATTTTTTTAAAAAAAAAATAAATTTTAAAAACAGTCCTTCTTTAGAAGCTCAAATAGCTTCAATTTCAGACGATATTGCTTATAATAGTCATGATCTTGAAGACGGTTTAAGGGCGCAATTATTTAAATTAAAAGATCTTGAAAATTTGCCAGTCCTCAACTTAATACTGAAAAGACATAATAACAAATTCAAAAAATTTCCTCAAGATTTAGTTTTAAGACAGATTATACGAGATATTATTAATGAGATGGTTAAAGATATAATAATTAATACAAATAAAAATATCAAA